>CAITZN010000602.1 GCA_903896915.1 uncultured bacterium | reverse complement strand
TATGGGCCTGGGGGGTCTACGGGAAGTTTCGGGACCTTCAGTCTTCAGCCTAATCGACTTCAGCCTGTGTTTTCATCCTCAACAAAAGGAGTGAGCTATGCGCGATCATGCAAAATCCACCTTCAGCCTTCAGTCTAAATAGCTTCAGCCTGCATTTGCTGATGCACGACCTTCAACCTTCAGCTTAAATAGCTTCAGCCTAACTCAACAAGGAGAAACGCAACAGATGAAACTCGTATTCTTGGAGGAAGCCGGCCGTATCCGGCAGGAAACACTGAAACCGGCAGGCGCGATGATTGGCCGAGACGGGGCAGCGGATATCGCGATGAATGATCCGGATGTCTCGCGACAGCATTGCCTAGTCATGCAAAAGGGCGAGGCCTGGCAGGTCGAGGATCTGGGCAGTGTCAACGGGGTATTGGTCAACGGGATCCGGATTGTCGGCCTGCAGACCTTGAAGCCAGGCGATTGCCTGAGGCTGGGAACCACGGAACTGTTCTTCCTGGAAGATCAGGCTGCCCTGCCGGCGGGCCTGATGCCAGCGGATGAGCGGCCGGCACTTCAGACAATGACTTTCAGCGCCGGTAAAACCACCAGGGCATCTGTCGCCGCCGGAATCTCCGCCAGCGAGCCCCCGCCAACATCGCCTCTTGAGCCAAAACCAGTCCCGATCTGCCCGGCCAAGACCCCGCCCCCGCCCATGACATCCCATTTGGCCGCTCCTTCCAAAATGGTGCAGGCAATGTTGCTGGCCAATGCATTGGTGATCGTTCTGGTGCTGGGATTTGTCGGTTACCTGGCCAAGACCGTCTGGTTGCCGGAAAAGCAGGTCTGGGTGGTTCCAACTCCTGATGGCGGAGAATTGTTGATGGACGGGAAACCGATCATGGGACCAACCCTGTTGCCGGAAAATGCCAGCCTGACCATCCGAAAATCAGGCTTCGCGGAACAAGGATTCTCGCTGGCGAATCCGGGGACTGTCGAACTGACGAAATTCATGCCGTCGCCGGGCTCCGTGCTGGTCACATCGTCCCCCGCCGGGGCAGCCGTCTGCCTAGGCGGCAAGCATCTGGGCCGAACACCTTGCGTACTCTCATCATTGCCTGCCGGACCCTGCCAACTGATGGTGGGTGGCCAGGATACCCGTACCAAGCCCATGACCGTTGCCGGCAATGACAAAGCGGGAACAACCGTGTTCATCCAGCTGGAATCGTTATCCTGCACCGCCGAGGTGGTCACCACCACGCCAGGCTGCGAAATCCTGGTCAATGGCATCAAAACCGGCAAGATCGGCAGCGAAAAGGAAAAACCGGTACCGCTGAAGATCGACAATCTCTATCCAGGCATCTACCAAATCCAGGCCGTTACCGCCAATGGCAAAACCAAGGAAGTTACCGTGACACTCGCCGAACAACAATACCAGCAGATTTCCATCGCGATTTGAGAGAGGCGCCTCGCCTCTCTCAAGGCTGAAGCTTATGAGACTGAAGGCTGAAAATGATACAAAATGCAAGAAGATGCTGATTGCGGCTATCAGGCCGCCTCGGGAGCCCCGAGCTCCAGCTCGGGATTCTGCGGCGTCAGCCGCATTCCCTCACCCCAACAGTCTTTCAACCCAAGGGCCGACAGGCCCCAAACAATTACCGCCCGGTGCAGGCGGTAAGGAAGCGGAAGATTATGTTTCTTCAGGCTTTCCATTAAATGCACAAGCAAAGGCAAAGAAAAAGCAAATGAACATCACGTCTAAAACCCTGATGACCATGGCCGCCGCCATGGCCATCACCCTCACCGGCTGGGCCAAGACCCTGCCTGGGGTCGCGCCGATGGCGCCAGATCAGCTGGCCCAGTGGCGGGCCGAGGAAAC
>CAITZN010000601.1 GCA_903896915.1 uncultured bacterium | reverse complement strand
ATCCCATTGTCCGGTTTCTCCGGCAGGCGACTGACCCGCTCTTGTTGAGAATTCGGCGGGTGCTGCCGGTGATGGGTGGCTTTGACCTGAGCCCGATGGTGCTCATCCTGGCCATTGTTTTTCTCCAGAGTTTTCTAGTGCCGACGCTGATGCAGATTGGCCAGAGCTTGCAGTAGCCCAGGCACAACGGACAAAGATACCTTAACTGTATCTTGCTTCGAGGGACTGATGGGGCTGGCGAAGACGATGGCGTATCCGGCCGAAGCAGTCACAACCGTCCACTGACCCCAGAAAATGCCAGTCCATACGGAGACACCTTGTTTGCAAAACCTGCCGGATGGTTCACTGCTCTTGCGTCTGCATGTCCAACCCCGTGCCGCTGCCAATGAGTTGGCCGGGCTGCAGGGAGACGCGCTCAAGCTCCGCCTGACCACCCCGCCGGTTGACGGCAAGGCCAACAAAGCGGTGATCGCTTATCTGGCAAAATTTTTTCACCTGCCCAAATCGGCTCTCAGCATCAAAAGCGGCCAGCAAAGCCGGATCAAAACAGTGGTTATCAAGGGAGCTGATGAGCAGCAGGTGCGAAGAGTGCTGGCAGACCTTCTCGCCACAGCAACACGCTGAACCTGTGTGTGCCGAGAACGATCAGCGGCCGGGAAAACCCACTGCAAAGATTCGGTGTCCGGTTGCTCCCCCGCTTCATCCTCCTGACAGCAACCTACATCAACGAGAGATATTTCTATGAAAAAGATAGTGCTGGCCAATTGGAAGGCCAATTTTTCGCCGGAAAGGGCGATACAGTGGTGCGACGCCTTTGCCGCTGCCTATCAGCCCCGCACCGATATCGAGGTTGTCCTCGCGGTCCCTGCGTTTTATTTGGAACGCGTGTATCAAAAGACGAGCAACCTTCCCGGGGTCGCCCTTGCCGCCCAGGGGGTGTCACCCTTTCCGCAGGGGAGCTATACCGGCTCACTTCCGGCAGCCTGGTTGCGAGGAATGGTTAAGTACACCCTTCTCGGCCATCGGGAACGACGGCGTTATTTCCATGAATCCGTTCAGGATGTGGCCCGGCAGGTCTATGAGTCACTGGCGGAAGAGCTGCAACCTATCATCTGCTTCGATCGGGAACTATTGGTGTCGCAGACTGCAGCCATGGCGGTCGAAGAATTGGACAGGTTGATCTGGGCCTATACCCCGGCAACAACGGTCTCGTTTGAGATGACCAGGAGCGGGGAGGATATCGCCGCCATGATCACGCTGGCCGCGAAAAAAACAGATTACCGGCCAATGCTGTACGGAGGTGGGGTCACCGTAGCTAACGGCAAGGGGATCTGGCACATTCCCGGAGTCGACGGGATTTTACTGGGTCAGGGGTGCCTTGACGCGCAAGCCTTTGCCGGCTTGATCAATCAGTTGTGAGCTTTCGTTTCAGGACCTGAAAAAGATTCCCGTGCGGATTACATCATCAGTAACCGCCGAATCCGTTCTTCCATGGGTGGATGGGTCGAAAAAAGGCCGGCAATGGTGCCGCCACTGAGCGGGTTGACAATGTACATCTGGGCTGAGGCGGGATTGACGTCCATCGGTTGCTGCGCATTCTCATGGGAAAGTTTATTGAGGGCACTGGCCAGCGATTTGGGATGCCCGCAGATCTCTGCCCCTGTAGCGTCGGCGACATATTCCCGGCTGCGAGAAATGGCCATCTGGATAAGCGAAGCCGCCAGCGGCGCGACAATCAGGGTCACTAGCATGACCAAGGGGTTGCGTCCCCCCCCTTCATCGCTCCGGCTGCCGCCAAAAAGCATGGACCACTGTGCCATGGTCGCCAGGTAGGAAATCGCCCCTGCCATGACAGCGGCAATCGAACCGATCAAGATATCACGATTTTTAATATGCGCCAACTCATGGGCGATAACCCCTTCGAGTTCATAACGATTCAGCACCTGGAGTATGCCGGTGGTCACCGCCACAGCCGCATGTTCCGGATTGCGTCCGGTGGCGAAAGCATTAGGCGTCGGGTCGTCGACCACATAGACCCTGGGTTTGGGGATCCCTGCCCGAGCGGCCAGCGAAGCGACCAAGCCATGCAGGTCGGGTGCTTCCTGCTCTGAGACTTCGCGGGCCTTGTTCATGGCCAGCGCCATAGTGTCGGAATTCCAGTAGGCGAAAAAATTGAGGCCAATGGCAAGGAGCAATGCAATGGTCATGCCCTGTTGGCCGCCCATCGCCGATCCGGCAATCATGAACAGGGCGGTGAGCGCCGCCATGAGCATGCAGGTTTTCATCGTATTCATTAAAAGGTTCCTTTTGGTTGCTTGGTCGAGTTTTCCGACAGATCAATCATCCTCGGCTATGACAGCTCTAACGATAAAATCGTTCGTGGTTCCCGTCAAGAAGGGGGGAACGTAAAAAACAATCTCCCCCCGACAGGCCTTCGGCAACCAAAAATCTCTGCGGCCACGAGAGATTATGCCATCATCTCCAGCATCGCGCGGATAAGATTATCAGCACCCTCGGCAATCTGATCGACCCGAGAGTTGAGCATATAACACGGTGTGGTGACGATCTTGTTGGGCCGGTCAATGGTGATTTCCCCTTGCAGGGTCGGTGTGTGCTGCGCGCCCATGGCCACCAGATTGGCGATGGTGGCTTTGTCCTGACCGATGGTCAGGGTGACATCACCCAAGACCTTAGCAAGAATGACCGGGGCAATGCAAAGGGCACCGATGGGCTTGCCGGCTCCATGCATGGCTTTTACCGCCCTGGCGACATCACTGTTGACCGTGCAGTCCGCACCGTCAAAAGCGTAATTGCTAAGGTTTTTGGCAGCGCCGAAGCCTCCGGGTATGACCAGACCATCAAAGGATTCGGGTAAAAAGGTGGCGAGCGAAGCGATTTTTCCACGGGCAATGCGGGCCGATTCGATCAGCACATTGCGCTTCTCACTCATCTCCTGGCCAGTGATATGGTTGAGGACATGATGTTGTTTGATGTCTGGTGCATAGCATTGAAAATCGGCACCATTTTTGTGGATCGCCCAGAGGGCAAGGGTTGCTTCGTGAATTTCAGCGCCATCCTGGTGGCCGCAACCCGATAGGATCACGGCAAACTGTTTTTTTTGCATACGAGTCTCCTTGCAGCAGGTTACCAACAAGTACAGCCTGCCTTTTCCAAGACAGGCCGAATTCCTTTAGTCCAGGGAATATATTTCCTGAAGATTGCGATATTTTTCGGCACAGTCCAATCCGTAGCCCACCAGAAAACCCTTGTCGAGTGAAAAGCCGATATAATCGACATCAACAGGGACGGATCGGCGTTCCTTCTTGTCGATCAGCGAACAAATTCTGACTGAATGCGCCGGACCTTTCCGGAAATGATCCAGTAGCCAGGCCATGGTCGTGCCGGTATCAACAATATCTTCGACCAATAATAGATCCTTGCCGACCAAATCGAGGCTCGGTTCCTTGAGCAGACGAATCGTTCCTGAGGACTCTGTCCCGGTGCCATAGCTAGCCACTCTGATGAAATCGATCTCCAAATCAAGATCGATAGCCCGGCAGAGATCGGCCGCAAAAATAAAGGCCCCGTTGAGCACCCCCAGCAGAACGAGCTGCCTGCGCTGGTAGTCCTTAGTGATCTGCTGACCCAACGCCTCGACTCTTACCCGTAATTGCAGGCTGCTGACGATTTTTGTCCGTGTTGACATGAGGTGATTTCCGGTTGGCATTGAACGATTCATTGAGCGGCACCTCTTATTCACTCTGCCATGGTTGCAGGGAGGCGGCCGCCTATTTATTTGGTGATCTCAAAATCGCCTTCCTTGAGCATGGGAGGGAAACCAACGAACAATGCCTTTTAAAGCAGGGTTCATTTGACAGCTTCCATCACTGCCCCTTTGGCCAGTTTTTGTTCATATCATTTTTTATATCT
>CAITZN010000600.1 GCA_903896915.1 uncultured bacterium | reverse complement strand
TTTCATCCGTCATTACCGTCCGGCAACCAACGTGGTCCACCGCCCGACCCTGGAAGGCGGCAAGGGCTTCAATTTCACCGGTCACCACGAGCTGATGCTGCCGCTACTGGCCGCGGCCATTATCGATGAAATTGACAAATAAGCAGTAAGACAGTATATGGCGGCTACCACGACCTCCCCTTTAATCCATCACCATCAGATCAGGACCGGTGCATGAGAACAGAACTCCGTATAGGGACACGCGCCAGCCTGCTGGCGGTGACTCAATCCACCTGGATAAAAAACCAGATCGAAACCGCCCACCCGCAGACCCGGGTGGAACTGGTGAAAATCACCACCAAAGGCGACCGCATTCTGGATGTGCCGCTGGCAAAGGTTGGCGGCAAGGGGCTCTTTGTCAAAGAAATCGAGGATGCCTTGCTGGCTGGCGAGGTCGACTTGGCCGTCCATTCGATGAAGGATGTGCCCACTGAACTGCCGGATGCCCTCCACATCGGTATCATTCCGATCCGTGAAACCGCGCAGGATGCGTTTATCTCGGTCAAATATTCCTCCCTGGCGGCACTGCCGCAAGGGGCGACGATCGGCACCTCCAGCCTGCGACGCAAATCCCAGCTTGCGGCCCTGCGCCCGGACTTAAAAATCACTGATCTTCGCGGCAATATCGACACCCGGCTGCGCAAGCTCGATGAAGGTGTCTTTGATGCCATCATCCTGGCCGGGGCCGGACTCAACCGCCTGGGCTTAAGTGAGCGGATCACCACCCTGCTGACTTCAGACCAGATGCTTCCCGCCATCAGCCAGGGTTCGCTGGGTATTGAGCTACGCCGGGACGACACCGAACTGCTCGCGGGCCTGCAATTCCTCCATCACCAGCAGACTGCTGTGACTGTGGCTGCTGAGCGGGCCTTTTTGCTGCGCCTTGAAGGCGGCTGCCAAGTGCCCATCGGCGCCCATGCCATCCTCTCAGGCTCTACGGTCACGCTGACCGGGTTGATTGCCAGCATTGACGGGCGCCAGTTGATCAAAGACACGGTCAGCGGGCCAGCCGATCAAACCGAAAAACTCGGCTCCACCTTAGCGGAAACGCTACTGGCTCGTGGCGGCAAGGCTCTGCTCGACGCAGTGTATGCCGACAATGCATCCGGCCTGAAATAAACGCTCTTATCCCTCTTTTCACAGAATAAATAACCAGTGACAACACTCGCGCTTCCCACCCAACAGACCAACGGCAAAGTCTATCTCGTCGGTGCCGGTCCCGGCGATCCGGGCCTGATCACCCTACGTGGCAAATACCTGCTCGAGCGCGCCGAGGTCGTCGTTTACGACTACCTGGCCAACCCCAAGCTGCTCAGCTATGTGCCTAAAACCGCCACACTGATCTATGCAGGCAAAAAGGGCGGCGGACTGCATGCCTTCACCCAGGACGGCATCAATAAATTGTTGGTCGAACATGCCAAGCTGGGTAAGTTTGTGGTACGCCTCAAAGGGGGCGATCCCTTTATCTTTGGCCGGGGCGCTGAGGAGATCGAGGAACTGGCATCCGAAGGTATCGAATTTGAGGTTGTGCCCGGTGTCACCTCAGCCACAGCCGCCGCCACCTACGCTGGCATCCCCATCACTCACCGGGATTATACAGCATCCGTTGCCTTTGTTACTGGCCACGAGGACCCAACCAAAAAATTCTCCAATATTTCCTGGGAAAAACTGGCCACCGGTGTCGGCACTATCGTCATCTACATGGG
>CAITZN010000599.1 GCA_903896915.1 uncultured bacterium | reverse complement strand
GGAAGGCGGGCTTGCAAAGCTTTATGAACTTTCGCACTTCATTGATGAAGTAGCTAATCTTACTCCGAATGACCATTTGCCGTATGTTGGTAAGTCTGCATTCGCTCATAAAGGCGGCGTACATGTAGCTGCCATGCGGCGGAGCGCTCAGAGTTATCAACATATCAAACCCGAGCTGGTCGGGAATAAAATGCGCGTTGTCGTTTCCGATCTTTCTGGCCGGGCCAATATCTTATCCAAAGCAGAAGAAAATGGTCTGGATATCGAAAATCATGAAACAGTGCTCGGCGTTTTGAATGAAGTAAAAGAATTGGAATCGCGGGGTTTTTCATTTGAAGCTGCAGAAGCATCTGTGGCGATGATGCTCAGGCGCCAGCAGTCAGGGTATAAATCACCGTTTGAATTGATCGATTTTTTTGTTAATGTCGAGCACCGGCAGGGACGTGGTATTTTTGCTGAAGCCATGGTGAAAGTTCGCGTGAATGGCGAAATCCTGCATACTGCTGCAGAAGGAAATGGTCCGGTGAATGCGCTGGATCTAGCATTACGGAAAGCATTGAAAGACACATATCCTCAAATCAGCACTTTCCACCTTGCAGATTTTAAAGTCCGCATAATGGATTCTGATTTGGGCTCGGAAGCTATTACCAGAGTTTTGATCGATACCCAAAATGGTACAAAACGATGGAGTACTGTAGGTGCAAGTGCCAATATTATTGAGGCTTCCTGGCAGGCGCTAGTAGATTCTATCGAATTTGGGATTTTGGCAGAAAGCTAAACTTAATCAGACCTGAAATAATAAATTTGACAAGGGATGAATAAATGAATGCAAATATCGTACTATTGCCTGGTGACGGGATCGGGCCTGAGATAATCTCAGAAACAACACGAGTTCTTGAAGTGATCGGAAGAAAATTTGGACACAAGTTTACTTTTACTGAACATCTCATGGGCGGCTGTTCGATCGATAAATTCGGCTCGTCCCTGACCGACGAAACCCTTGCTGCGTGCCAGGCATCAGATGCCGTTTTACTTGGTGCTGTCGGCGGACCAAAATGGGATGATCCAAAAGCAAAAGATCGGCCGGAACGCGGTTTACTGGCTCTTAGAAAGGGCCTTGGTGTTTTTGCCAATTTAAGACCGGTAAAAGTCCATCCTGCCTTGATCGATTCATCCCCCCTCAAGCCAGAAAAATTAGAAGGCGTTGATTTGCTTGTTATCCGGGAATTAACCGGCGGCTTGTATTTTGGCTGGCCGAAGGGCAGAGATTTAAAGGATGGACGTGAGAGGGCGGTAGACACACTTGAGTATTATGATTATGAGATTCGCAGAGTGATGGAATTGGCATTCAGCCTGGCAAGAGGCAGGAAGAAAAAGGTCACATCCGTGGATAAAGCCAATGTACTCGAATCTTCTCGTCTCTGGCGGCAGATCGCAGTTGAAGTCGGTTCTAAAAATCTTGATATTGAATTAGAGCATGTATTGGTTGACACAGCTTCCATGCGTTTGATTACCGGCCCAGCTTACATGGATGTCGTAGTCACTGAGAACATGTTTGGAGACATTCTGACAGATGAAGCTTCTGTACTGGCAGGTTCAATGGGAATGCTGCCTTCTGCCAGTCTTGGCGCAAAAGGTCCAGGCCTGTATGAGCCGATTCACGGATCTGCTCCCGATATCGCTGGAAAAGGGATTGCGAACCCGATTGGGACGATCCTCTCTTCAGCAATGCTTTGCAGGCATTCATTAGGCTTGAATGCTGAAGCAGATCTGATCGAAAAAGCAGTTGATGAAACGATCACCCAGGGTGCCCGGACAGCAGACATTGGCGGAAAGTTGACAACCCGTGAGATG
>CAITZN010000598.1 GCA_903896915.1 uncultured bacterium | reverse complement strand
TTAAAACCGCAATAGGCGCATTGATTGGCGCAGTGGTTGGAGATGTACAGCGGAATAAACAACTGGATGGTACGACCAAAGTACTGCACCGTCAGTTGATGGGCTTTTTGAGCCATGAGTTCAAGATGTCCAGCGGCTCTAGGACTGAGCAGGGTAAGGAAATCAATGACACCCAGTTTCTCCCGATCCAGGCTGCGCATCACGGCCTCGTCGGTCACCTGATCGAAAAACTGCTGAAAGTCGAATCCTTGGTACTGTTCGACTATCTGATAAAAAGACATGGAGCAACCCTCTGAACTTGTGGAGTGAGGCCTTTATTAATCGAGAAAGCCGGTGAGTGGCGATGAGGCACGGGCGACACCGGACTGTGAGGCCAGTTCGGCCAGGTAAGCGATCCGACCGGCCTTAACCGCCATATCAAAGGCTCTGCCCATGGCAACCGGGTCCTTGGCCGTAGCGATAGCTGTGTTCACCAGGACAGCGTCCGCACCCATTTCCATGGCGGCAGCTGCCTGGGAGGGGCGACCGATACCGGCATCGACCACCACAGGTATCGTGCAGTTCTCGATCAACAGTTCAAGCAGTGGTTTCGTCTCCAGGCCTCGATTGGTACCGATGGGCGCACCGAGTGGCATCACTGCCGCAGCTCCGGCAGCTTCCAGTCTTTTAGCCAGCGGCAAATCCGGCAACACATAGGGCAGGACGATAAACCCCTCTTTAGCCAGGATCTCGGTAGCCTTCAGGGTCTCCCAATTGTCCGGCATCAGGTATTTCATGTCGGTGATCACCTCAATTTTAATAAAATCACCGCAACCTGCCTCGCGGGCAATGCGGGCAATGCGCACAGCCTGCTCTGCGGTGCGGGCGCCTGAGGTGTTAGGCAGAAGAATTACGTCTTTTGGTATATAATCCAGGATGTTTTCCGAATGCGTGGTGGTGTCGATTCGACGCAGAGCAACGGTGATCATCTGTGAACCACTGGCAGCCAGCATTTTCGGGATAAGTGCGTTGGCTGCAAATTTACCGGTTCCGGTGAATAACCGATTGGTAAAGTTCACGCCTCCCAGTTTGAGCACATCGTTCTTCATGGTTCAACCTCCCCCTACAAAACTGAGCAATTCGAGTTGGTCGTCCTCTTTGAGTTGGATGGCCTGCCACTGCTGCTGTTTGATAATTTGCTGATTAAGTTCAACCACTAGAGCCCCCGGTGCCAGTCCTTTGTTTGCCACAAATTCAGCGATGGAGCAGGGGAGAGTGGTTTCTTTCAGACCGTTGACGATAATTTCCATGTTTTTTTAACCAAAAAAAAAGCCGCTTGTCCTTTAAGAGAAGGGCAAGCGGCTTGAGTAACCGGAAAACTGGAAAAAATTCCAGGGTTCTTTATTCTTGTCCGCTTCCCTTCGCTGGTATTAGCCAGATCAGGTTCATAGGGTTGGATGTATTCCTCTCAGCGAGATTGCACCCCTAGCGATGGTCTTTCTATAAAAGAGACGGACCCGTTTGTCAACTCCGGGTTTCGTTGGTTGGGAAAAACATCTGATTGGAAGGGAATATCGACAGCTTAAAAAGCAAGGGCTGAAACAGGAGGATCGTTATGACGATAAAATTTATGGGAGCCGTATTTGGCAATGAAGGATTTGCCGGCCACCCATTTTGGATCAACATCCACACGGTGATAGAACGTAGAGCCACTGGTGAAATCGGGGGTGGTCATGGCTTTGAGGGCGATGCGCAGGCTCTCTTGCAAAGGATTCATCTCAAGCGGCACATACGATTTTTTTTGAAAGGTCCAACTGAACTGATAGGGTGCCCTAACTACATCGGCAATGCTTTTTCGTTCTTCAATGGCCCTGTTGAGCGTAACATGGGCAACCGCCAACTGACCTATTTCCGGCTCACCACGCGACTCGTGATAGACATTGAGCGTCAGCCAGAGCAAGCTTTCAAGAAATCCCATAAACTACTACCTCCTATTCGACCGCCTCGACAGCCTTGATGGTCGGAATCTCGCTTTTGACGAATTTCTCGATCCCTTCCTTAAGAGTAATTTTTGCCATCGGGCAACCCTGACAGGCTCCGGTTAATCGGACTTGAACCACCTGGTCAGCGTTGATTCCGACAAACTCAACGTCGCCGCCGTCCCGCTGTAAGGTGGGCCGGATTTGCGCCAGTACTTTTACAATATTTTCCTGTAATTGTTCCACGAATGACTCCTTTACCACACTGCAATTTTGTAGTAAGAATGAAGCGACTATAGCATCACTGAATCGATCAGACAAGAAAACAATTTCAATTAGTGGTCATCAATGGTGGAACAGTCTGAAATTCAAGAAAAAATTCGTTGTGTAGTAGAGCGAATTACCTATCATAATGACACCAGCGGCTGGTCGGTCCTCAAGGTCGCCCCGTTCCGTGGATTTGGCGAGTTGGTTACTGTCACGGTCCATCAAACAAGGGTCATTGCCGGGTCCACCATGGAGTTCTCCGGCACTTGGATGCAGCACCCTCGTTTTGGCCTGCAATTCAAGGCCCGATTCGCTACTGAACTGAAACCAGCAACTGCCGGAGCCCTTGAAAAGTATCTGGGTTCGGGCTTGATCAAAGGAGTTGGTCCCAAGACCGCCAAGCGTATTGTCAAACATTTTGGAGACCGCACCCTGACCGTGTTTGAAGAGGATATCGACCAATTGACCGATGTTCCTGGCATCGCCGAAAAGAAGGTGGCGATGATCAAAGCGGCCTGGCTCGAACACCGGGTCATCCGTGAGGTAATGATGTTCCTCCAATCCCACGGCATTTCGACCCTGTTTGCGGTTCGCATCTACAAGCAGTACGGCGACCATTCGATTGCACAGGTCCAGGAAAATCCGTACCGATTGGCCGTTGATTTTTACGGCATCGGATTTTTCACTGCCGACCGGGTGGCCCTATCCCTCGGCTTTGCGCCTGACTCTGATCTGCGTATCCGGGCAGCCATCCGCCATATCCTTTCCGCCTCACGTGAAATGGGACATTGCTATTTGAGCCGGCAGCAAATCAGCGTCCAGGTGGATGAACTGCTCAATTTGGGGCTACAAGAGGTTATCGCTGGTCATCTGGAAGTGATGCAACAGGAGGGGCAGTTACGAGTGAGAGTACTGCCCGACATGAAAACCGGGGAGCCCGTGCCCTGCTATTACGCAAAATCGCTGTATTACGATGAGGAATATGTAGCTCGGCGCCTTGCAGCCTCGGTCGGAAGGCGTGGTATTGATTCAGTTAAGGTTTCTGCCTGGATGCATCGGTACACTGAACGTCAGGGTATAGCACTGAGCGCTGAGCAGGCTGCAGCGGTTTGCTCGGTGGTCGATCAGCAATGTGCAATCATCACCGGCGGCCCGGGTTGCGGTAAAACAACCACCACCAAGGTGATCGTCGCCCTCCTGCAGTCCATGAATCTTTCGGTTTTGCTGACTGCACCCACCGGCCGCGCTGCCCAGCGCATGGGTGAGGTGATTGGCATTCCGGCCAAGACCATCCATCGGCTTCTCGAATTTCAGGGTAGCGGTTTTAAACGCTGCGAAGAGAATCCACTGAAAACGGATTTTCTCATTATCGACGAAACTTCGATGCTTGATATCTCGCTTTCCGCCTCGCTGCTCAAGGCGGTAGCGCCTGAAACGGCCGTGCTCTTCATTGGTGACGCCGATCAGTTACCCTCTGTAGGGGCAGGCAATGTGTTGCGTGATCTGATTGAGAGCGGTCGCATCCCTTGTTACCGCCTGACCACTATCTTTCGCCAGGCACAGCAGTCAACCATTATCCGCGCCGCTCATCAAATCAATCAAGGTGAGGTGCCGTCCCTGGAATCTCCGTTCAAATCACCTGCACTCTGGAAGGAATCGGACTGTTTTTTCATCGATACAGC
>CAITZN010000597.1 GCA_903896915.1 uncultured bacterium | reverse complement strand
TCGCCCTGGGCGATATCCTTCAGGCCGGCTACCGCGGCATTGATGGGACGGACAATCTTACGAGTGGAAACCACCAGGACCAGGCCGGCAAGACATAAGGCGACCAGGACAACGGCCAGGATGATGTTGCGAATCTGCACCGAGGCGCGCAGAAACTCCTCCGCGTTCTGGGTGACGGCAATCGACCACCCATTGATCTCGACCGGAGCGCCGCCGGCGATTTTATTATCCCCTTTGAACACATATTCGGCCACGCCGCTCTTACCGCCCATCATGATTTCATTGATCTTGGACATTTCCTTGATGGTCGAGACATTGAGCTTGAGAAGATGCTCTGCCTTGGGGTGGGCCAGGATAATTCCCTCCCGATTGATCATGTAGGCATATCCGGTTTCCCCTACCTTGCGGTCGGCCACCAGTTTTGTGAAAAAGTCGGCCTTAAGAACCAGGCAAACAACTCCCATAAACTGCTTGTCCGGGGAGTTGAGGGGGGCGGCGATCGGAACAACCAGCTGGGAAGTGGCTTTTGACAGGATCATTTCGCCAACACTGGCGGCACCGCTCTGTTTGGCCTTCTTGAATTCTTCGTTATCGGCTACCGATACCTTGGCGTATTCCTCGCCGCCAGCCAGAATACCGGTGATAATCTGCCCGGTGCCATCGGTGACAAACAGCCCCTGGTATTGTTGGGAGGCATTGATGGTTTGGAATTTTGCGCGTAAAATCTCAAAAACAGCTTGTGAGGCTTCCTTTTTTGCTTCTGGGTCGCCCTGGCGCAGCTTTTCCAATCCGCCAACAATGGACCGATCGATGGCCAGCAGGGCAACCGTGTCTTGCTCGGCATGTACTAGATTTTTTACCAGCCGGGCAAGGTCGCCCGCCATGGTCTGCGCCTTTTCCTGTGACAGGGTCATCAGCGCATCCGATGATTTAGTCACTGAGAAATAACCGACGATGAGCAGGGGCAGCAGAACGGACAACAGCCCGGAGGTCAGCAGTTTGGATTGAATGGATCGGAAATTGAGCTTCATATGGGATCTCCTTAAGGGTATGGCACGTTGGAATCAGTGTTCCAATTAAATGATGTACTAAGGAGGTAGCCAGAATCGTGCCAGGGTGGACTGGTTAATTTTTTCGTGTGAAAACAGATGGTTTGGCGAAAACAGGTCGGGAGGGGGGCGCAGAATCAGGCGATTGTCCAGGAAAACAGGACGGCGGCAAGGTGGGGGCGTCCGATTATTTCGGACAATACTCGGCGGTGCTGGTCAGGGCGTAGTTTTTGAGCAGGTCATAGAGGCGGGACCGACTGACTCCGGAAATGGTGCAGGCCTTAGTCATGTCGCCACCGCTTACACGCATCAGTCGCTGCAGGTAATGCTTTTCGATATCATTGGTGAGTATGCGGCGATATTCCTTCAAAGGCGGCAAGGTTTCGAGCAAACCTTCTTGGTCCGCAAGATGAGGAGAAATACCGGCTAGAGGAGGCGGATGTTTCTGGGCAACTATGGTGCGAATCCGACAAAGGCGTATTTCAGGTGGCAGATGAATGGGATAGAGGACGGGGTCCCTGGGATCGGCGATGATGGCTTTCTCCAAGGTGTTTTTCAACTCGCGTATATTGCCCGGCCAGGGGTATGCTGCCAGGGTTTCCAGCGTTTCGGGCACCACCCCTTTGATGGGCAAACGATGTTGACGACAGATTGAGAAGACAAAACTCATGGTGAGTTTTTCAATATCCTGCTCCCGCTCGCGAAGCGGGGGGAGATGGATGCTGAAGGCATTGAGTCGAAAATACAGATCGCTGCGAAACAGGTCTTGCCGCACCCGTTCCGTCAGGTCGCGGTTGGTGGCGGCCACCAACCTGAAATTGCTTTTCTGCTCCCGATCTTTGCCTACCGGTCGAAACACCCGTTCCTGGAAAACACGGAGAAAACTTTTTTGGGTCTCCAAGGGCAACTCCCCCGCCTCGTCGAGAAACAGGGTGCCGCCATCGGCCAGCTCGATCAACCCTTTTTGATCGCTGCCAGCGCCGGTGAACGCCCCTTTGACATGCCCAAAGATCAGGCTTTCCACCAGTTGCTCGGGCAGGCTGGCGCAATCAACCACCACAAAGGGACCAGCGGCCCGCGGACTGTTGGCGTGGATCGCCCTGGCAAACAACTCTTTGCCGGTGCCGGTCTCGCCGGTGAGCAGCACACCGGTGTCGGTTCCAGCGCAATGGGCAATTTGATCGAGGCAGGCGCTGATCGCTTTGCTCTTGCCGACGATCTCGTCGCGTTTGAGATTGACATGCGAGGCGCGCAGTAATTTTTTATCGTGGTATTCCAGGGCTCTGCGGATGTGGAGAATGATCTCCTGTCGGGAAAGCGGCTTTTGCAGGTAATCCCAGGCCCCATTTTTGATGGCCAGTTCCGCGCCATCGGCATCGCCCATGCCGGTGATGATGATCACTTCCGGAGCCGAGGGGAGGCGTTGGATAAACGGCAACAGCTCCAGGCCGTTACCATCGGGCAGGCGGACGTCGAGGAAAACCAGATCGGTCGATCCCCTGTTCAGCAGCAGTTTACCGGCTTCAATGCTGTCGGCAACCTCGGCCGTATGGCCCAGTAGGGAGCAGTGCTCGGCCAGGAGGACCCGAAAGGTGGGGTCGTCGTCGATGATAAGCACATTTGCCATACTATAGAGTGCTCCGTTTGGTCAGCATATTTTGATCAGCAGTGGACTGAGAGTATTACCCCTGCCTGGTCTGCCAGAATCATTGATTGAGAGATGCCAGAAAGGGGGGAGCATTTGTAACGTTGCGTGTTCTGGTCATCGTCAAACTCGTGAGTTGAACAGCACCAGGTTATGCTCGATACGAATCGTTTTTACTGAGGAGGTGAGTTATTCAGATGACGCTCTTAACAACAGTTTGCCATGGACGATTTGGATTGAAAAGATATTTCGACACCGCAGTGTTCGGTAAGAGATATGCAAGGAAAGTAGATGCACCAATAAAATTGATGTCGAGGGGGGGATCTAAGACAGTTTTAATATGTATAGAGCGTTTTTTTCTCGATACTTGAGCTTGAATATTTGGATCCTCAGGGTTCCCTATTACAAATAGTCATTTCACTTGCTCCAAGAAAATCAGCCCGCTCTTTCCCGGTCCAGCATGCCTTTAATTCTGGCAAATTTCATTCTTCTCCGATGCTTGATGGTAAACAGGTCCTTATCATAATAATATAATTGGATTTTATTTAAAACGTAATACCACAAGGGTAGGTAGGTGTTCATTCAAGACATAGAATACAAACCTGTACAGATTTGCTATCGTTCGCACCAACTTTGGTTTGGTATGATGCTGTAACTATACCGTTCTTATTGCCCAGGAATAATCGGCCGTGTCTTCCGTGAGCTTCTGGGACAAGCGCGCCTGAAGGGTAGCTGATTCTGCCGGGTTGGTTTCATTCTTCTCATTATAAACCAGCACTTCCAAGGGGCGAGGCCTGCCCGATGTCTGTTGAATGGCAATGTCTGCACAAATCTCCACATCGGGAAATTCGTCCGCAAGATATTGCATAATAATTTTTCCTCTTAATTCGGCTAGATTGTCAGCACTTTTACTTACATCATAGCCGCTTTCATTGAACAGATTACCGGTCATAATCATGTCCGAAACTTCAATTTTAGTTACAACCATTTCCTCTCTCCATGTACGTACATCGTGATCCTTCAGGGGGTAGCCGGGTATTCTATACCACAGCGGAGGTGCGCAGCCAAGCAAGAAGGGCAGGGCTCGCTAGCTGGTGTGTGCTGCAGCATTCCAATACCGACCCCATCGATGCATCTTCGTTACGCGATTCCCATGGGAACGCAGTTGAGTAGCCAAGGAAAACGCTGGGCGCTCTCTTGAAAATCAAGGTGCAGCTGGGACAAGAGCCCTCAAGGCTCGTCCGCACCAGACGCGCAAGTGCCCAAAGAAT
>CAITZN010000596.1 GCA_903896915.1 uncultured bacterium | reverse complement strand
GCGGACCGATGAGCGTGAATGAGCAAACATGGGCCGGTGTTTAACGCAGAGGAGGTTGCATGGCCCCGTTAACCTCCTCCGGAAGCATAAATTTGTCGGTTTCGATCGGTTCGCTCGATTTCTCTAATCCAGTGATGACCGCTTCAGGGACCTTTGGTTATGCTGCTGAATTTGCTAACCTTGTCGATCTTGATCGCTTAGGCGCTCTGGTAGTGAAGGGGATATCGTTAAAACCGCGTCCAGGGAATCCGCCTCCCCGCATTGCTGAAACTTCTTGCGGCATGCTTAATGCCATTGGCCTCGAAAATGTGGGACTTGAACGGTTTGTTACCGAGAAAATGCCTTTTCTCAGGACCTGCCGCAGTCGAGTCATTGTCAATATCCTCGGTGATTCGATTGAGGAATATGCGATTCTTGCCAAAGAATTATCCAAAGTTTCTGGCATCGACGCGCTTGAGGTCAATATATCCTGTCCGAATGTCAAAAAAGGTGGGGTTGCCTTTGGCACAGTCCCGGAAATGGCAGCGGCCGTGACCTCTGCGGTCAAAAACGTTACCGAATTGCCTGTTATCGTCAAGCTCTCGCCTAACGTGACCGACATCGTGGCCATGGCCCGGGCAGTAGAGGCAAGCGGTGCTGACGCGGTCTCGCTGATCAACACCCTCATCGGCATGGCCATTGATGCGCAAACGCGAAAACCGAAACTCGCCAATATCATTGGCGGCCTCTCCGGTCCGGCCATCAAGCCGATCGCCTTGCGGATGGTGTGGCAGGTCGCCTCGGCGGTGGGCATTCCCGTTATTGGCATCGGCGGCATCGGCACGGCTGAGGACGCTATCGAATTCTTGCTTGCAGGTGCAACTGCGGTGCAGGTCGGGACCGCTAACTTTTACAATCCCTCAGCGACTAGGCAGATTCTCTCAGGAATCGAGAACTATTTGCAGCAGCAGGGCGAATCTTCGGTTCGCACTATTATCGGTACGCTTCGGCTGGGCGTGTAAGCATGGCGCGATCTGGTCTTATCTGCGTCTCGTTGGCAGCTGACGATAGTGCCGGAATTATTGCTGCCGTGATGCCGGTCGTGCCTCTGATTGATGTCGTTGAGATCCGTCTGGACAGCATGAAGGATCCTCGGATCGCGCAGTGTGTCGCCAATATTCCCCGGCCAGTGCTGGTGACCAATCGACCGACCTGGGAAGGGGGACAGTATGCTGGAGATGAGCAGGAGCGGATTGATCTGCTTTGCAAGGGGGTACAGTCTGGTGCGCGCTTTGTGGATATCGAACTGCGGACCGGTGCGGATCTGCGTGCGCAGTTGCTGCAGGAAGCCCGCAAGCACAAAGCTAAAGTGATCATCTCCAGTCATAATTTTAATGGGACCCCTTCTCTTGCCAGCCTGCAGGAGACCCTTCGACAGATGATCGCCAGCGGGGCCGACATCGGCAAGATTGTGACCACCGCCGCCAACTTTGACGCAGCACTCCGTATTCTTTCCCTGCAGCAGGAGGCTCTAGCCAGCCATTTCCCCTTAAGCGCCTTTGCCATGGGCACAGCGGGCAAAATTAGTCGCCTGGCGACCCTCTACTTGGGCGGTTTCATGACCTATGCAGCCATTTCTTCGGACCAGGCCACTGCACCCGGGCAACTCACGGTGCATGACCTCCACGCCCTGATTGCTCTTTTTGAAGGCAGTGCATGATCAACGGCAGCACGCAACTTTTCGGTATTATCGGCAATCCGGTCGAGCATTCTTTGAGTCCGGCCATGCACAATGCCGCTTTTGCCGCCTTGGGACTCAACGGCGTCTACATTCCCATGCGGCCGAGCGATCTGGCTGATGGGTTTCGCGGGCTGCGCTCTCTTGGTTTTAGCGGTGTTTCCGTTACCGTACCCTACAAGGTGGCCATCATGGACTTCCTTGATGAGATCGATCCGGTTGCTCATAAAATCGGTGCGGTCAATACCCTCTTTTTTCAGCGGAAAGGAGCCGGCGAATCATTTTGTAAGGGATTCAACACCGATTGGCTGGGCTCGAACCAGGCCCTGGCTGAAGAGATCGAGCTCAAGGGAAGCACAGTTCTGATTATCGGTGCCGGTGGTGCGGCCAGGGCTGTTGGCTTTGGCCTGCTTGAGGCCGGTGCCAAAATCCTGATTACTAATCGAACCGAGGCCAAAGGCCGGGAACTGGCCGACCAACTTAACTGCACCTTTATCCCGGTGCATGAGGTGTCTCAGGTTCGTGCTGATGTGTTGATTAATACCACCTCGGTAGGTATGGCACCGCATCATGATGCATTGCCGATCCGTCCCGAATTGCTAGTTCAATTTTCAGTGGTCATGGATATTGTCTATGCCCCACTTGAAACCAGGTTGCTGCAGGAGGCGGCCGCACGCGGTTGCCGGACTATCGATGGCTTGAAAATGCTCCAACACCAAGGGGCCGCACAGTTTGCCCTGTGGACTGGGCGGGAAGGGCCTCTTGCGATTATGCGCAATGCCCTGCTGACCGAACTGCAATCCAGGTAACCCTAATTATTTCCCTTTCTTGTCTCCTCACCGAAAATAATCCGTCATGATAACCATTACACCAGTACAGACCGTCATTGCCACGATCAAGGTGCCCGGTTCCAAAAGCCTGACTCAACGGGCCCTGATCGCCGCTGCTCTGGCCGAAGGTCCCTCACAACTCATAGGGCCACTTGCCAGTGAAGATACCCGGTTCACCATGACCGCCTTGCAGGCGATGGGGGTTGTTTGTGACGACAGTGACCCGGACTGTTGGCAGATCCATGGAACCGGTGGCCAGATCCGTGAACCTGAGGGCGATATTTTTTTAGGCAACAACGGCACGGCAACCCGCTTTCTGACCTCTGTGGCCGCGCTTGGCCAGGGAAAGTTTCATATCACCGGCAGCGAACGCATGGCCGAGCGACCGATATTACCCTTAATGGAAGCCCTGCGCGGCTGGCAGGTCGAGCTCGACAGCGATGTCCGGAACGGGTGCCCGCCGCTGACCATCATAGCCAAGGGGCTAGCTGGAGGCCGGACTGTTCTACCGGAAGGCAAATCGAGCCAGTATTTATCTTCGCTGCTCCTGGTGGCCCCGTATGCCATGGCACCGGCGGAGCTTGAGGTCCTTGGGGAAATCCTTTCCCGCCCCTATGTGGAGATGACGCTTGCGGTGATGGCCGATTTCGGCATCCGCGTGGAGGCGGCACCCGCGCTTAACTATTTCAGAATTCCGCAGGGACCGTATCAGGGTCGGACTTATGCCATCGAAGGTGATGCCTCGGGAGCCTCCTATTTCTGGGCGGCCGCTGCTGTGACCGGCGGGCGGGTGACGGTTGCCAATGTCCCGATTCCTTCGTTGCAGGGAGATGCCAATCTGCTTCCCTATCTGGCGCGGATGGGTTGCCAGATTGATCGCAGCGACGAGGGGATTACCGTCACCGGCGCGGATCATCTTGAAGGGATTGAAGTGGACATGGGTGATATGCCCGATGTGGCCCCAACCTTGGCTGTAGTTGCGGCATTTGCCGAAGGAACCACCGTGATCAACAATATTGCCCATCTGCGCATCAAAGAGTGCGACCGGTTGTCAGCGGTGGTCAGCGAACTGCGCAAACTGGGTGCGGATGTGGAAGAAGAACCGGCCCGGATGATTATCCATGGCAAGAACGGCGGTAGCAACCTCCACGGCGCGACCATCGCCACCTACGATGATCACCGGATGGCCATGAGCTTTGCGGTGGCCGGCCTACGTATTCCAGGGGTAGTGATTACCGGAGAAGATTGTGTCGTCAAATCGTTTCCTGATTTTTGGGAACGTTTCCGGTTGCTTGCATGAGAGCAATACCTTGGGGTTGGGCGGGTGCATCAGGAAAACGAGACCTGAAACCATGAGTATGTGTGTAGCCAGGAAACGACGAGCCTAAAGAGACTTTTTGGATCTACCTGGCACTCTCGACCCAGCCGAGAGAATGATTGAGACAGAAAGGAGGGGCCAAGATGTGTAAGGTTCGGCGTGTGTCGAGGAAGGCGGGCCGTGCAAAACATCTTTTCATTCTGCTCTTTGCTGCCCTACTGTTGCCGGGATGCGCTGGTCATTCGTTACCTGTTGCGCAACAGGAGCACCTGGTGGTTGCCCCCACGGTCTCCGCGTCACCGGTACTGGTGGCTCGGGCACCCTCTTTCCTTCTTCAGGGCACCCAAACTCCCCATAACAGAATTGGTCGGGTAGAGGCCACGAGGGAAAAGGGCCAGGAGGTTGTGGGCATCAATGCCGATATTCCGGTCATCTATGCGGGCAGCCAGTTTTTTTCCACTGACAAGGGAACCTATACCAACCTGGTGTACCGGGTTCACTTTTCTGCAACGCCTTTCAGCCTTATCCCCTTTTACCTGGGTGCGGGGAGGAATGTCGGATTGCTCGTCATTCTTACCCTTGATAAGCAGTCCCGCCCCCTTTTGGTGACCACTGTCAATACCTGCGGCTGTTATGCTGTCAGTATCCCTACCGAGTTATTACCGTCCTCCTTTTATCCAGACCATTGGCCTCCTGCACAGATCTCGGTGTACGGGGAGTTGTTGCCTGCCCGGATCAAATCGGTGCAAGCAAATGAAATCATCCAGGTGAAGGTCCGTGCGGATGTGCACCGGGTGATGGATATCCGGGTCATCCCAAGGGATTCAGTACATTCAACACCCGTGCGGCAGGCGGAGGTGGTCGGGCTGGAAACCCTGAAAAGATTGCCGGTCAATGATGGATCCGTCACCAGTTTGTATTATGAACACTGGCCACTGGCGGGTCATGTCAAGGGGGCGCTGAAACCCTGGGAATCACTTTCGTTGAGTCTGGTGAGCCTGGATTTTTTTGTTGGCATGGATAAGGACTTCGGCGACCCCAGGGCAGGGGGCAGCCGTTTTTACACCAGCCTGAAGCCCTGGAACCGGAGCGCGTCGGATATGAATGACTTCGCCGCCTATCTCCGTTTTAACGGCTGGAAATTATGAAGGCCGAAGCTCCTGTCTTGCGAGCGGCACTCTGCAATACAGGACTTTTGACCTGGCTGCTTTGCTGCGCGTGTCTGCTCAGCCCTATTCCTTCACAGGCCGCTGCCGCCGGGAATGTTTTTCTCGAGGAGCATTTTGGATCGCTTGATCGCTGGCAGCCCCTTCTCTTTCCGAAGATTTCCCGTCATTCCACCTACAAGGCCGATCGTTGCGGTGCGGAATCCTGTCTGCATATGGCCAGCGATAACTCCGCCTCTGCCCTGGTGTTGCGGCAATCCTTCAATGTCTATCAATTCCCCAAACTCGCCTGGCGATGGAAGATCAGCAATGTCTATCGTAAGGGCGACAGCAGTACCAAAGCGGGGGATGACTATCCTGCCCGTCTTTACGTCATGTTTGCCTACGACCCGGAACACGCTTCTTTAGCTAAACGGATCAAGTATCAGATGGCCAAGACCCTCTATGGGCAGTATCCTCCGGACAGCTCCATCAGTTATATCTGGGACAATCGCGAGTCCCAGGCCACGGTCATCACCAATGCCTATACCAGTGAAGCAAAGATGATCCCTGTCAGCGCCGGGCCTGCCAAGGTGAATACCTGGCAGGAGTACACGGTGGATATTGTCCGGGATTATCGCAGAGCCTTTGGCCAGGATCCTCCCCCAACCGCCACCCTTGCGGTGATGAACGATTCCGACAACACTGGCGAAGCGGCCAAGTCGTGGATACAATACATACGGATTTTGAGCGCACCGTGAACGGGTGGAGTATTCGTT
>CAITZN010000595.1 GCA_903896915.1 uncultured bacterium | reverse complement strand
GGTGGCAAAGCAGGTGGTCATGGCCGTCTTGATCTGCAACAGGTCCTGGCAGGTTTCGATGATAAGCAAATCCACACCGGCCATCGCCAAGGCCCGGAACTGTTCTTCATAGGCACGTGACAGGTTCTCCACCGAGATATGACCGAGCGAAGGCAGCTTGGTGCCAGGGCCGATCGAGCCGGCTATATAAGTGTTCGCCTTGCCGGCGATCGCCTTGCGGGCGTTCTCGACCCCGGCCTGATTGATGGCCGCCACCTGATCCTGCAACCCGTATTCCTCAAGGACGATCCGGTTGGCGCCAAAGGTGTTAGTCTCGATCACCATAGCCCCGGCCATAACGAAAGCGGCATGGAGTTCGATTATTTTTTCCGGGGCGGTCAGGTTGAGCAGCTCGTTGCACCCTTCCTTGCCCTCCCAGGCGGTAACAGGGATCTGCATTTCCTGAAGATTGGTGCCGCAGGCGCCGTCAAGGATCAGCACCTCATGGTCAGATGGTCGCATTGGTAAATTTCTCGCTTGCTGGTTATTCTTTTCTTAATCTACAAAAACTGCCGCATAGGAGGCAGTTATCCTTGCTCTTGCCGAGTTGACGTTTCTTAGTATCTCGGCCCTCACGGTCAGGCCACTGTAAGGATGAAATGCAAGATTCGCATCAAGTTTCTGCCCATCACGGCCAGAGAAAATTTTTCCTGCCCGAATTGTCCCCCACAGCCGTCCCGACGATGCACCTCTTGTCAAATCCGTCTTTTTTTTCTACAGTGGGGCCACTTCTAATTATTTATTTCCCCAAGGTTGTTGCCATGAATCCAACGATTACCGCTGTCGTCCTTGCCGCTGGCAAGGGAACCCGCATGAAATCAATGCACGCCAAAGTCTTGCACGAGGTCTTCTTCCGACCGATGATCCACCATGTGCTTGATGCGGTCCGCGAGGCCGAGATCACAGACTGCGCCGTCATCGTTGGCCACCAACGCCAGGAGGTCCTCAACACCCTGACGAATTATTCGATCATGCCGGTGATTCAAGAGCAGCAATTGGGGACCGGCCATGCGGTACTCTGCGCGGAAACAGCCTGCGGCCAGGCGGACCTGGTGATGATCCTCTGCGGCGACACCCCGCTCATCCAGGCGGGAACTCTGCGGGCCATGATCGCCGCGCACCGGCAGCAGCGCGCGCCCCTCACCCTGATGACCACCCTGCTCGACCAGCCCTTTGGCTATGGCCGCATCCTCAGCGATGACAAGGGAACGGTGCAGGCTATTGTCGAAGAAAAGGATGCCAGCGAAGAACAGCGGTGCATTCAAGAAATCAATGCCGGCATCTATTTAGTTGACCGCCCGTTCCTGTTCACCGCCCTGCGCCAGATCGGGACCGATAACAGCCAAGGCGAAGTCTACCTGACCGACATCGTTGCCATTGCCAACCGCCAGGGACTCGCGGTGCATAAATTCGTCCACCCCCAGGCCATCGATGTCCTTGGGGTCAATTCCCGGATAGAACTTGCCCAAGCCCATGCCACCCTGCAACTCCGCCACAACCGCGGCCTGATGCTGTCCGGCGTTACCCTATACGGGCCGGAGTCGACCCTGATTGCTGCGGACTGCGCCATCGGCCAGGATAGTGTGCTCCACGGCCCTGTTCGGATCAGTGGCGGGACCACCATAGGCCAAAATTGTTGCATCCACAGCGGTTGCATCCTCCATGCCTGCCAGCTAGGAGATGGGGTTACGGTTGGGGCCAATTCCGTGCTCGAGCACTGTTCGATACCAAAGGGCAGCACGATTGCGCCGCTAACGCACCGAAACGACGGCTAGCCTACTGTTCCTGTGCTACCAAAGAGTATCGGGTCACGACAACGCCACGCCTAGCGTTAGCAATTTAGCCCTTTATCAACCGCGATCGACCGGGTACATTCCAAGCCTTGATCGACCCGTTTGAAGAACCATTTTTCACCATTATCTCCCTTTCTCTGGAGCCTAGCGCAATATTATGACTGATCTCAAGAAAATGTATTCAACCCTTCTCGGCGATTCCTTCCCCATGGAGATGACCATCTCCTTTGGCGGCCAGACCCTGGTCTACCGGAAAAAAACCTGGAAGATCCCCTTGGCCGACGGCACCGTCGATGAACGCGGACTGCGCTACGGCGAAAACCCGGATCAAGAGGCAGCCCTGTATGAACTGGTGAACGGCAATCTGGTTTTAGGCGACTGCACCTTCATCGAGCCGGGCAACGGCCTGGTCAGCACCATCACGGTGGAAGACATGCTCCAGGTCGGTAAACATCCGGGCAAGATCAACCTCACCGATGTCGACAACGGCCTCAATATCATCAAATACCTGATCGATAAACCAGCAGCAGCTATTCTCAAACATAACAATCCCTGTGGCGCGGCTATCGGCTCCACCCTGGCCGATGCCTACAACCGCGCCAACCGCTGCGACCGGATTGCGGCCTTCGGCGGGGCGGTGGTCACCAGCCGTCCCCTTGATAGAGAGACAGCTGAACTGATGGCGGAAAATTATCTAGAGGTGGTCTGCGCCCCGGACTTCGAGGAAGGAACCCTGGCGATCCTTGCCCGCCGCAAAAACCTGCGAGTGATCCGCATGGCCGGAATCTCGCGGCTGGCCGAGTTCGAGCGCCACCGCTTCGTTGATTTCAAATCGTTGATCGACGGCGGCATCATTGTCCAGCAGTCGGCAGTCAACTCCATCCGCTCCGCCTCGGATCTGAAACCAGCGAAGGCTACCTATAAAGGGATGGACTATGCCTGCGAACGCCAGCCAACCCCTCGGGAGATCGACGACATGCTTTTTGGCTGGGCAATTGAGCACGGTGTGACCTCTAACTCGGTCATCTATGTCAAGGACGGCTGCACCACCGCGATCGGTGCTGGCGAACAGGACCGGGTAGGTGTCGCTGAAATCGCGGTGCACAAGGCTTATGCCAAATACGCCGATATAACCTGCTTTGATGCCCACGGCCTCCCCTACGTCGACCTGGTCGCAGAGGTCGAGCGCGGTCAGCGGAACAAGGCTGACCAGGAGGCTATTGACGCCAAAGTGCAGGCCGACCGGGCCGGGCTCCCCGGATCGGTTATGATCTCGGATGCCTTCTTCCCATTCCGCGATGCCGCCGATATCGGCATCCGTGAAGGAGTCACAGCCATACTCCAGACAGGCGGCTCAATCCGGGATTTCGAATCGATTCAGGCCTGCAACGAGGCTAACCCGCAGGTGGCGATGATGTTTACCGGCCAGCGCTCCTTCAAGCATTAAACCAACCTGATCATCACAACAGCAGCGTGTCAACCGGACAAACGATCTGTCCGACGCGTTGCTGTTGTCAACCACCAGTGATTTCCCTTCAGTCGTAGACAGATCTTGCCAGACTCATCACCCGTTGCCGCCAATCCGCAGATCTGCCGCCCAACATCACTTCAACCAGCCAGCTGAGCGCCCCGCGAGGGATTCAGAGGACAGGTTCCTCGATTTTCTTATTGAGAAGATGCTTCTCATAGCGCCTCCGCTCAATCCCTAGAAAGAAGCGAAGCGCTAACGGATAGCTGAGAATTGCGAGCGGCAGTGCCAGGACGAGACCGCCAACTAACAATACCATGCCGGTATCAAACCCTACCCTTCCGGCAAAAGAAATCGCCTCGACAAATCCCACTTCCTGCATCCTATCGATGACCGTTTTCAAGGTTGCCCAATCTGCCCGTCCAGGGAGTATGAGGTTGCCGACCAGCCAAGCAAGATAATACAAGGGAATATAGGTGAGAGGATTGCAGATAAGCGTACAGACAAATATCGCGGCCACCGTACTGCCTCTGGTGACCACGGTGATCAGCAGAATCAGTATCGATTTAAGCGGCATCACCGGCGCGATGCCAATAAACACGCCCACCGCCGCCCCTCGGGCAAGTGATACGGACGAGCCCTGCAGCTGCTTGAACTTCTGAAAAAGAGTATTAAAAAATTTCTTCAAAGGAGATGCAAGAGCATGCTATATCGTAGTTTTTTCGCAGAGATAGGCCCAGTCACCTGGAAGCTCCACCGGATCGATGCCCAGCGTGTGGGCAAAGGACAGCATGGCTTCCGTGGTACAGTTGATTGATGATAATCGTTTTCCGGAACAGACATCATCCGATTCCTGCTGCAGATACAGCATCAATGTCTGTGCCGCAGTCTCTCGGAATTCCTCATACGAACAGCCGATCGTATCACTGAAACGGGCGAATCGATACCAGTTGTGGAGCGCCCGTTTGATACCACGAAACAGAGAACGATCACGATTGGCCGCATCAAGATCTCGCAGGATTATTTCCCGGTATCGCTCCAGAGCCGCTTCCTGCAACGGGATCAATTCCTCGTCAGCAAGAATGAACCGGGGGCCCTCCGCATCCTCGCAGAGATAATGCAGACTAGCATGAAGGGCCACCTCTGGAATCTCTCCGGAATGGCGGACCATGAGCCACTCCTCCGCAAGGATGTATGCGCGCTCGTTGTTAATCACGAGTTTTCTGGGTCATCATTGCCGTTATCAAGCTGAAACAAGGTGCGGACCGTGTTGATCCGATCCGGGAGGCTGATGCAATGATTTTCATTTTTGAGATAGTGCAGGGGCCGATACAGCATCTTGCCGGTGATGGCAGCCACCAACTTTTCTGTTCGGTCCTGGTTGTTTTCACTCAAGCCTTCAAGACGGCCCATGGTTTTTTCGACCTCCCCCCGGACAAGACCTTCGACCATGGAGCGCAGTTGGATGATGGTTGGTGTCGACTCCATGTTCGACAACCACTTGCTGAATTTCAGTTTTTCCTCGGCGATGATCCGATAGGCCTTGACCGCCTCTTTGTCGCGCTCGGATTTATTCATCTCAACGACATTATGCAGGTCGTCAATGTCGTAGAGATAGACGTTGTCCAACTCGTTGATGGCCGGATCGAGATCACGGGGCACAGCAATATCAATAAAAAAAAGCGGTCGGTTACGGCGTTCCCGCATCACTGGACGAACATCTTCCTTACTAAGAATCAAATCTGGGGCCCCTGTCGAGCTGATAATAATATCGACATGCTGCAACTGATCAACCAACTCCTCCAGAACCACCGCCTGCCCGTTAAAACAGCGAGCCAGATTCACAGCTCTTTGCAAGGTGCGGTTGGCGACGATGACCTCAGTAACGCCCTGCCCCACCAGATGTTCCGCCGCCAGTTCCGCCATCTCACCGGCACCAATCAGCATGACCTTTTTCCCAGCAAGATCGCCAAATATTTTCCGGGCCATTTCCACTGCTGCATAACTGATCGAAACGGCATTGGCCCCGATCCGGGTTTCGGTACGGACACGCTTGGCCACAGAAAATGATTTATGCAGCAACTTATTCAGCACGAAACCGCTGCAGCGATGTTTTGACGCCTGCCGATACGCCTCCTTCAGTTGACCGAGAATTTGGGCTTCGCCAACAATCATCGAATCAAGACTCGCTGCCACCAAAAAAAGATGTTCCACAGCCTGGTCATCAAGGTACTGGTAAATGTACTGATCGAGTTCTTCCTGCGACACATTATTAGCAAATAACCGCTCAAGAACACGAGCTCTTGCCTGCTTTACATCCTGGCAGGTAAAGAGAACCTCAACCCGATTGCATGTGGAGAGCAGGTAGTATTCCCGCAATTCCTCCAACTGCCCCAGAGCGCGAAGCGGTTCATCGTAACCAGCAGAAAGCGCCAGCTTTTCTCGGATTGCCAAAGGCGTCGTTTTGTGATTGACGCCCAGCAGCACGATGGCGTCACGAGACATAGGTATGGACCCCTTTCAGGAGAAAGGAAACACCCCAAAGGGTGAATAGGACAGCAAGAAAAGCAATGATACTAAGAATGGCCACCCGACGCCCCCGCCAACCGACGGTAAAACGTTGATGCACTGCGGCGGCGTATAGGAACCAAGTCACCAGCGACCAAGTCTCCTTGGGATCCCAGTGCCAATACGCGCCCCAGGCCTGCTTGGCCCAGATC
>CAITZN010000594.1 GCA_903896915.1 uncultured bacterium | reverse complement strand
TGGGAGAGGTACAAAAAGATGCTCTGGCTCTTGCCTCCCAAACCAGTACAGCAGCCGAAAAGCAGCAAGTTCCCCTGGCCAAGGAACTCACTATGAAAGTTTCCTCATTAGCATCTGCAACAGGAGAAGCGGCGGGCAAGAAAGATGGTGAAACGGTCAAAATAAAGCTGGCGGAAATTAAAGCCACTTGCGGTGAATGTCATGCTAAAATCCGTGATAAAAAATAAGGGGATAGCCTCATAAAGATCCCCTCCCCTCTCAACCTAACGCCTGAAAAATAACACTGAGCCACTTTTCACAAATAATTTAGAAAAAAAAGGCAATCGCTGCTAAGCAATTGCCTTTTTTAATTAGATAATAATGGCGGAGAAGGTGAGATTCGAACTCACGGTACTCTCGTACACACGCGTTCCAGGCGTGCACCTTAAACCACTCGGTCACCTCTCCATGATATCATGTCGACGGTGGAAGTATCATCCATCGCGACAACGTTGGCACTATCTATACTGAGTTCCACTTTTTTACAACAGGAAATTATCGCCGGTTTTGAAAAAAATGCCGCAGCAGTTGGCTGCATTCTTCTGCTAAGACACCACCAGTAACAGTAAAACTGTGATTTAGAAGACCATCGCCACCGATCTGATATTTCGAAACAACACCCCCACCTTTAATATCGATTGCGCCAAAGACCAACCGACTAATTCTGGCATGTACCATCAATGCCGCGCACATTGCACAGGGTTCAAGCGTCACGTACACAGTCACCCCTGGAAGTCTATAGTTACTCATTGCCTTCGATGCTGCACGTATTGCCACCATTTCAGCATGACCCGTGGGATCACTCCGGCCGACACAGTTGTTCCCTGTCTCGGCCAAAATTATTCCATCCGCCCCAACAATAACAGCCCCCACTGGCACCTCCCCGACAGCACCGGCAATGCGGGCCTGCACCAGAGCTCTTTCCATCATCCGGACATCATGGGCTGACAGTTCCAAATCACGAGGTTGTTGCTGCATATCTCTCCCTTAAATAACTGCTAAACTTCTCCTTTGCATTTTCCTGCGAGGGAATTACAATTACAAAAAAGACATTGCAAACACATATTCGAAATCTAATTCACTGGTATACGACGTATGCATGAAAAAAAAAGGGCTGTTCTCGCTTACGAGTTCAATCCGGACAGAATACATATTATCGAAAAAGCCTTGTCTGTCACCTCAGACATTTCGTTTCAGAACGATGCAAAAGCCTTCTTGCATGAGTTGAGCAACAATCAGTACGATATCATTTTAGTGGATGTGGGTCAGGGGAACGGTACAAAATTCGACCTGCTGGAAAAAATCGCCGATGACACCTCATCTATTCCACTTATTGTCACCTGTGAAAGGGAAGATATCGACCTGATCGATGAGATGCTCGACACCAAAGTTCATGATATTTTATCGCATCCCTTTTCACCTGCCACAATAAAGAGAGTTGTACACCAGGCCCTCCAAAAGAAACAACAGAATAACGAGCTGGCATACCTGCGAAGAGAACAGGACATTGTCTACAATTTCGACCGGATTATTGCCGAGAGTGACAATTTCAAGGCTATTATCAACAGCCTGAGAAGATTCGCAGCCACAGACGCCACTATCCTCCTCACAGGCAACACTGGTACCGGCAAGAGTTTTCTCTCGGGTACCGTCCATTACAATTCTCCCCGCCGCGATCGCCCTTTCATCAAGATCAACTGCGCCAATATTCCGGAAGCACTCCTTGAATCCGAACTCTTCGGCCATGAAAAGGGTTCGTTCACAGGTGCGGACAAACAGCGCATAGGGCGTTTTGAACAGGCGGACGGCGGCACGATTTTTCTCGATGAAATCGGCGAGATTCCCCTAGAAATCCAGTCAAAACTCCTTCGTGTGTTGGAAGAAAAGTCTTTTGAACGAGTGGGGGGCAACAAAACCATCAAAGTAGATGTTCGCCTCATCGTTGCTACTAACAGGAATTTGGCCGAGCAGATAGCTGTCGGAAAATTTCGAGAAGACCTCTATTATCGGATCAATGTGTTGCCGATCCACCTGCCTCCGCTCAAAGACCGGCCCCGCTGCCTAATCCCTCTTGCCAAAGGGTTATTGAATAAGGCAACCGCCTCCATGAAAAAAAGGCATATCAAGGAATTCGACCCCGAAGTTCTTGCTGTTATTCAAAACTACGATTGGCCGGGAAATATCAGACAATTGGCTAATACTATCGAACGGGCGGTCATCCTTGAAGACGGCGACAGGATCTGCCACCAATCACTGCTCATCCCTGAACTGGCCCGGATTACGACCCCACTGATTCAGGTAATGGAACCTTTGGAAACCCATGAAAGAGAATTGATTCTTAAGGCTCTTAACGAAAATCTATGGGTGCAGAAAAATGCTGCTCACTGCTTAGGCATCAGCCCTAGGGCGTTGAATTATAAAATAAAAAAATTCGGGATCACGCATCAAAATTGGCGGAAGCACAAGAAAGAATGAGCTGTTTGCTCACCCGTGCAGGTTAGATACCTTTTTCTAATTCTTTCAATTTTTCGAGAATGCCCTTCGCTTCAGCACGGAACTTTTCTGGCACGCTCGTATCCTTTGAGGAGCGGGTGAGATACTGCTTGGCAATTTTCATCCGTCCAAGATACAAATTGTATTTGGCCAAATAAAAAATACTGGTCCCCTCCTTGCCGCGGTCCGCCTCAATGCGACCCAGATCAAAGTAGAGTTGCGGATACTCGGGCATTACCGCCGCCACTCTTTGTAGAAGTTGTTCAGCCCGCACGCCTTTCCCCTTCATTATTTCCATCTTGGCGAGTTGATAGACACCGTACATATCTGTAGGATCGCGTTTAAAGGCTTTTTCAAGCAACGTCTGTGCCTCTTCAACCCTGCCGCCATCAATTAAAATAACAGCCTGGTCAACTTCAAGAATATCTTTGGTCGGATACTGTTCCCGAACTTGGGCGATATACTGCAGGGCCTGATCGACATTATGATTATCACTTTCCAGCAGGGCTAATCCATACTTAGCCAGAGCTTGCTGTTCTTTGTCGGTGGACGAGGCCAGGATGTTGACACAATTCATCCGCAGCGTGTCATGATCGAGAGAATGCATCATCACCCGATATTTAAAACGGAGAAAATCAAAATTATCGGTTTTGGGATAGCCCCCCTTAACCTTCTGCTTGGCATCATGTTCAAGCAACGTCTCGACATATCCCAGTCGGGCCTCGGGGTTGGGATGGGTGAGGAGATATTGAGGCGTGTCGGTGCCCATGCGATATCGAGTGATACGGCGCATGATCTTGAGCATCTC
>CAITZN010000593.1 GCA_903896915.1 uncultured bacterium | reverse complement strand
TCAGGAAAAGAATCAATGGCCATGAAATACATGGGATACGTTACGACGATAACAATGATGGTCTTTATTATTTAGCAAGATATAGCGCTGATGAAATATTTTTCGAGATCATAAAAAGATTTCCACTGCTTGGCCAAGGTTCAGACGTGTGCTTGCGAGAACTTTTTGGTGAAGAATGGTTTTTATTTGGTAAAAAAAGCAGAGAAGTTGCAGAAGAGAGGTTTGTTAACGCTATTCGAGACCAAGATGTCAAAGGAATAACATTCGTTATGAATAAAACCAATTTTGAACTTTTCAAAAATGAAAACAATGAAATCCTGTATACGAGAACTGCCGACGACACCTACTGTTAAGTTGAACAGTTGAACTGGGCAGGAAACATGCACGAACTTTCAATGGACGGCGTCTCAGCCGGCTGGCTATTCCAACCTTTGAAAGAAAAAGATGGATGGACCGCGTTGAATTTTGTTGCCTACTACGGCAACACGAGCTTAGTTAAGCTTTTGGTCGAGAATCATGCGGATGTGAACATCTCTAACAAGGCTGGTCGTACCCCGCTCTCATTCGCAACACAATGCAAAAATTCAGAGGTTGAGGTTTTGCTCCAAGCACATGGAGCAGAACCGTCTGGAAAGCTTTGAGAGGGAGCGTCTGAGGTTGACTGAAAAAGGTGGACACTAATCGCTACCCTCAGGCAAAATCAACCGCCATCTAACTAAATCGAGAGGTGGAAATGCTATCATTCAGAGGTGTTATTTTAGTATTGGCATTGATGTCGATATCTGGCTGCACAGCTACAAAGGTTATCCCTGTGGACACTACCTTGAAAATAAGGAAGACCTGTATCGAAGATTGTAAAGACACGTGCTTTGATGGAGAGATGATGGGGGTGATTCGGGATGGGTTTGAACGCAATGGTATTGCAACCCAAATTTATACTGGAAGCTTGCCAACCGAATGCGAATATCATCTATCGGTTATGTGTGAACGCACTTGGGACATGGCGATGTATTTGCACCATGCTGAATTGCGCCTATATCGCGCTCAGGCCCAAATTGGATATGCCGAATACCATTTGACCGGTAAAGGAGGTCTTGCATTGACAAAATTTGGAAGCACAAAGAGTAAGATGGACCCGATTATTGACGAACTGCTCATCGGACATCCGATAAATACGAAATAGATGTTGTAGGCATCGGTCAGCACATTGGCAGCAGCCAGCGCCACCTCCCAATATTATTTGGATTTATTATTGTAACTTTTAGCGCAGAGATAACCGACTTTCTGCCATCGATATATTGCGCATCATTACAGGGGGCATACATCTTGGCCAGATGTAGGTTCAGAGCTGTCTCTCTGGTTGTTTGTTTAGGAAGGCCATCACCGGGTAGTCGATGAGTGTAGCGAGTGGCACCACCCGGTCAGCTTGGTGTAAACTTGCAAAGAGACGGTGAAGTTCATAGGACCAGTCGATTTTTGCATCGTCGTTTAAGGGTGGGTTGTCATGGAGGAGCAGAATGTCGCCGGGCCTCAGATGTTTGAGTACTTTGGAAGCTAGGTCGTGGACATCCCTGTTGCCCCTGTCAAAGATTCGACAGCTGAAGGTAATTGTTTGTAGTTCCAAATGCGCGAGGATTGGCTGAAGGCGGGGACTGGTGATGCCGATCGGCGGTCGAAAAACGAGCGGGCGGATACCTGCTCTCCCAAGGATATCCTGGGTCTCCTGGATATCCTGTTCAATAGTCCGGTAGCTTCGCAGCGAAAGAAGATTGTCGTGACGATAGGAATGGTTACCGATGGTATGTCCATGGGTGAGTATGGCATCGATCAGCTCTGGATGGGCGGCAGCATTTTTGCCAGTCACAAAAAAGGTAGCCGGCAAATTGTATTGGGCCAGCAGTTCCAGCAACACTGGAGTAGATGCCGGAAAAGGACCATCGTCGAAGGTGAGCGCAATCCCGCTAGCACCTTTTTTCCCCCTGCAAATAGTAGGGAGAAAGAAGGACCATTGAGGCAAAAACGGCGCAATCAGGCAAACAACAATAAATAGGACGAGGGGCACTGCGGCGGTGTACGGGGTGGCAAAGACTCCGAGCAGGAGCGCCAGCAGCAAGGCGATTAATCCCGTTTTTTCCGCCACGCTGAGGCCACGGCGCCACCTGTTGCTGTTCATGCGTCTTTCGCTCCAGTTCGGCCGACCATCCAGAAGAGTTCACTGTTGCTGGCAGCAGCGCTCAGTTGCAGGTCAACAAAACCGCCATTGGTCATCATGCTGTTCAGGTCTTCAGAGGTGCGATACCACGGCCGCCTCCCGGTGATTCTGACGCGAAAATCTTCGAAATGCCAGGAGAAAGAGCGTTTTCTAGGTGGTTGAACGACAAACCGCATGATCAAAACACCTCCCGGCGCAAGCAGTCGGTTGCTGCGTTCCAAAGTTGCCGCCAACTGCTGGTCGTCCAGGTAATGCGACATATCCAAGAGCAGGATGGCATCAACTGGATTGGCGACTTCGGGCAGCTCCGGTGCCGCGCCCACGACCATCATCCCTCTTGCACCGGCAGCCCTCCCTGCAACCCTGACCCGATCCGGATTCGGATCCAAGCCGATGACAGTTGCTCCCGGCAGATATTCCAGGCACCAGCAGGCCGGAACACCATAACCGCAGCCTATATCCAGAATTGTTTTAATTGCCTTGTGCTCTGCAAGTAACTGTGGCAACTCGCTGAACAACGGATCAAATTTGAGCTTGAATCGGGCAAACATTCGGGGGTAGGCCTCTAGCAGGCGGTACCGGTAGAGGAGGCGTTGTTCCAAAGATCCAGTCTGGATT
>CAITZN010000592.1 GCA_903896915.1 uncultured bacterium | reverse complement strand
GTCAGGGTCAGCGGTTTGCGTTGCCGCCGGAACATTTCGCCGATCAGCATCAGGGTGGAGAGCGGACGGGCCAGGAGGGAAGCGGCATAGAAAGAGAACGAATTACGGCCACGGACATGAATGGGCAGAATCGGCGCTTTGGCGCGCGCGGCCAGACGGAGAAAGCCTTTCCGCCACTGACAGTCCCGTACGCCCCCAAAACCGAATCGGGACACCTCGCCGGCCGGAAAAATGATCACTGCCTCTTCGGCTGCAAGCGCTCCGCTGATTTTGGCGAACTGCTCTTTCAGCGTCACCCCGGTCATCACTTTCACCGAAAGCAGACAGGAGCGAAGCGGCTTGACCGCATCCAGCAGGTCGTTGGCGACAATACGAACATCCGGTCGAATATCGTGCACCAGTTTCAGTAAGGCGAGACCGTCCATGGTGCCGATAGGGTGATTGGCGATAATCATCACCCGACCGCAGACCGGAATGTTTTCCCGATCCCGGTCTGCTACGGTGTAGGTGAACTGGAACGACTCCAAAACCTGTTCAACAAACTCCATGCCCTGCAAATGCGGGTACTGCTCAGTGAAATTTGCAAAATGCTTTTCCCTGAGCAGGCGACGGAGGACGGCGCGAATAGAGGGGGTAACCAGCGGCAGACGGCCCAAGCGTGGATAGTACTGGTTGAGAATCTCATTGACCGTAAACATGGGGTGTACCTCAGGATTATTGAGAGTTGCCGGCACAAAGCATCAGAATCAGGTGGCAAAGGCCACGTATCTTTCCCTACCTCCCAACCACTGTTCGTTGAAAGACAGGGGCAGGTAAGGTCGGTTATTTTTGTCCTTGGTAGTCCGATTTATATTGAATTCGAGAGTGAGGCCCGGTTGCGGCAATTCGCATGATCCCCCTGCCTGCAAAGCGTCGGCGCTGCCGATGGTCACGGCTGTTGCCGCCTGTTCCCTGGTCGTCAGCAGACACATCATTCCATTGCTGGTAACTGACGGTGCAGGCTTGGGGCTGTTGCGCAGGATATAATCCGAACGGGTGGTGATAGCCTGCAACGCCTTGGCGGACAAAGCAGTATGCCGATCCGCGCACAGCACCACTGCCCCGTATCGTTCCTTGAGCAACGGATGCGAGAAGAGCGCATGCAATTGCACCCGTTGGGCGGGTTTTGCTGCGGCGATCTGCAGATTGAGGACCAGGACCGAAACACCATTTTTGCGGACCAGGGCGAATTGGACGATGCCTTCCTCTCCCTCTTGATCACCGGGAACCGGAAAGACGCCGCTGTTGAGCATCCATACCCCGCCGCCAACCATAATAGAGAGACCGGACACACCCCTTTTAGGCTGCTGGTCCGGCTTCTCCGACCGGGAACGATGTGCAGCAAAACAGCTGCAGGTGAGGCCAAAGGATTGCGCAAGCGTATCGGTCAGGTTCTCGTTGCCGTCCATAGAGCGCCGGATGGATTGGCAGCAGAGAATATCGATGTTGCCAGGTCCCGATGGTGCGATGCCTTGCTGCAATCGGTTGGTTGCGTGATCCGGCAGGTCACCGGTATCCAGCGTCATAACTCTGATCATGATCCATGGCCTCCATGGGTTGAACGGTTTGTCCCGGTGTCATCAGCCCGGGTCAGTGGTGTCTCATCCTCTTCCACCATTGAATACCAGGGGTTTGTTGCCTTGTGGTTAGCACTGCGTCATTCTTTGGTAAGAATCCGATCATCTCAAGACCTTGCCGCCGTTTCAGGCTGCCAATTCTTCCTGTCGGTGTCGTGCTTCATTTTTTTGCGTTCGCGCGATCAAATCCAGTGACGGGCGGTACAACTGATTTTCGATGCCGCTACCTTGCCAATCGGGATGCGGCGCCACACCGAGAATTGTTGCCATGGTCGGAGCTAGATCCAAAAAGGACAGAGGCTGTTCCAGTTCTACGCCCTGAGGGATGCCCGGTCCGGCAAGGATCAGAGGCAACCCGGTCTCGGCCGGCCGTTCCTCGCCGATCCGAGTACGGGAACCGCTGTGACTGCCGAGCACCATGATCACATAATCCTGCTGCAGTCCGACCACAGCGAGGTGCTCAAGGAGCAGACCAAGGGCCTGGTCAGCCTGTTCGACACTTTCCCGGTACGGCTCCGAGCGAAACCCAAAATGGACACCGGCAATATCCGCGCCCTGGAGAGAGAGCAGACAGAAATCCGGTTTTTCCTTCTGGATATGCAGGTAGGCCAGTTCCGTCAGTTCACGGTCGACATTGCGAATCGCCTGAGAATTGATGAACACCCCGGTCTGCAGGCTTCCCAGAGGAAAGAGCAGGCGTAGCCGATCACAGGAATAAAAGGCAGAACTGTTGAGGTGGCGATAGCGCAAGAGAGAAAAGAGGGAAACCGCATGCGGCGAGACCACGGAAGCGCCGGAGTTGGTCAGGACGCCGTGTTCCTCAGGGGGCAGCGAGGTGAACAGGGAGAAAAGAGTCGGCAGGGTCAGATCCGGTTGCAGGGGCTGGAGCTGTCGGGCAATGACGCCGCCGCGGATGAGACAATCAAAACAGCGGACATGCGCGCAGGCCAGGGTCTCAGCGCGCAGGCCGTCAATAACGACACAGAGCAGTTTAGGCATAGGGAACATCCGCAAAGAAGGTTCAGCCAGATAGTTCGGCCATTCCCACCAAGGGATTAGCATCAACCATCCAGTCATTGACCATTCTTCTATACCCCCGCTGTTAGGAGCTAGTTAGCCAGTAGTTACAATCTGATCAGAGTTTGCCCGTGACCTCAGCTGGCAGCAGCTGGAATTGTTCTTCCTGATGCAATCGTAATACATTCATAACCGGGGATTAAAACAATGCGGCCATAATCTAGAAAATGATGCATTGGGGCGATTCCCCGCAGCCGGGCAAAACGCAGACGCCAATTTAACCAACAACAGTTTTTTTTATGCGCTACGCCATATCTTTTGCTCCCCATAAAAACTCCCCTCTCTGGCAGCAAGGGAGCAGGTGGCTCGGCTGGGATGCCCTCAACGGGCAATCCAAACCCCATCCTCGCTTCCGCACTGTGGACCCTGAGCGTTTTGCCGCAATAACCTGGACGCCCCGCCATTACGGCTTTCAGGTGACCCTCGTTCCTCCTTTCCGCCTGAAGGAACTAATCAGCGAAACAGACCTGGTGAACGCGCTCGCTGAGTTCACAGCCCGACAGCAACCAATATCGCTATCATCCCTTGAAATCTCAGAGTTCAACGGTTCTTTCTGCCTGCGTCCGGTCCACCATTCGCAAGAACTGCTGGCTCTTGCTTCCCATTGCGTCCGCGAATTTAACAACTGCCGGGCCCCTTTAACGCCCAGCGAACTTGCCCGACGCAGGGCCGCCATGCTCAGCGGCCAGGAAAAAATAAACTTAGCGATCTGGGGTCATCCGTATGTCTTTGGACAATTCCGATTTCATTTCACCCTGACGGCGCGAATGGTCGAGGAACGGGAAAAGGAGACGATCCATGCGGCCCTTTTTGAGACCTTCGGCCCGCTCTTATCCGACCCACTGATGCTCGACGCCCTGTGCCTTTTCGGAGAACCGGACCAAGGTGAGCCGATGCGCTGCCTGTACCGGTTTCCCTTTCCTTCTTTCAATCCCCAACCAGAGGAATGCATCGCCAATGACCAGCAGCTCCTCCCCCAAAACCTTTATCCTGGATACCAATGTCATCCTGCATGACTCGGCCTGTATCAACAACTTCCAGGAGCATGATGTCGTTATCCCGATCACGGTTCTCGAAGAACTGGATCAGTTCAAAAAAGGCAATCTGACCTTGAACTACCATGCCCGAGAATTCGTTCGTGCCCTCGACAGCTTAAGCGCCAACTCGTTGTTCAACGGTGGCGTGCGCATCGGTCCGGACAAGGGACGGGTGTCGATCAAACTGGAGCAGGCCCCGCACGAAGATCTGCGCCAGCATTTTCCGGCCGCCGCCAAGCCCGACCATCAGATTCTCAACATCGGCTATCACCTGGCCAAGGCCGACGTTTCACGCCGATACATCCTGGTGACCAAGGATGTCAATCTGCGGATGAAGGCCAAGGCAATCGGTCTGATGGCCGAGGATTACACCACCGATCATGTCAAGAATATCGGCGGTCTCTACACCGGTTGCCGCTGTCTCGACGGAGTTGCAGGTGAGGTGATCGAGACACTCCACACTGTAATGCAGGGCGTCGATGCCGTCTCTTTACAGCTTGACCCGCCCCCGGTGGCCAACGAATACCTGATTGTCCGCAACGGCAAGAAATCGGTGTTGGCGACCTTCAGTCCTGGGCCCGCGACACTCTGCAAAATCAACCGTAAGACGGTCTACGGCATTACGCCCCGCAACGCTGAGCAGAGTTTCGCCGTCCATGCACTCTGCAACGCGCAAGTACCGCTGGTCACCATTTCCGGCAAGGCGGGCACCGGTAAAACCCTGTTGGCCCTGGCCGCAGCTCTGGAACAGCGCGGCCACTACCGCCAGATCATGCTGGCCCGGCCGATTGTGCCGCTCTCCAACAAGGACATCGGCTATCTGCCCG
>CAITZN010000591.1 GCA_903896915.1 uncultured bacterium | reverse complement strand
CAACCATGATCTCTCCCGCCGAAGAGCGGAGGCGGTTGTGAAAGTGCTGGTCGCAAATTACGGCATCGCCGCAGAAAGACTGTCCGCCTATGGTGTCGGCATGCTTGCGCCTGCCGCGTCCAATGATGCCGAGGAAGGTCGGGCAAAGAATCGAAGAGTTGAGCTGGTGAAAAAGTAAACACATTAACGGCTACGCATCGCGTAGCCAAAATTCGGGTATCAGGCGCACTGAAGTCCTTGGAGATGGATAGATTGCAATGTTTCAAGTAGATCGTTTGTTTTTGATGGGAGCCTTCGTGTTGGCGGCAACTTTGCTGAGTGCTGATTTTTCACGGGGCGCGGAACCGACCAAGGTTACAATCCAAATTGAGGCGGCAAGCCCTGTCGCGTCTTTCCTTCCCGATGAGGCCTTCGGCGCAGGTCTCGATGGTCTCGAAGAAAAGCATCTGGACAGCACCTATTCCCCTGTAAACATCAAGGCCATGAACGAGGCGCCTTACCGGAAGCTGGCCTACCGCCTGCGGACCGAGCTTGGTATCGAAGCCTGGCACTGGAATGAGGCCGGCTCGTGGAGCAATGCCGCCAAACAGGAGGGCTACTGGACCTCAAGTGACACAACAGTGAAGCCCCTGCTCAAGTCTTTCGGCTACAGACTACCACGCAGGGGTAGCACCATGGATCAGGCGGGTAACGATGGGTATTCGCGGCTTGATGACGGTGATAAAAATACGTTCTGGAAGAGCAACCCCTATCTCGACGCCCATTTTACCGGCGAAGACAATGCGCTCTATCCCCAGTGGGTACTCATAGACCTCGGCGAACGGTGCAATGTGAACGGACTGCGCATCCTCTGGGGCGAACCTTACGCCACAAAGCACGAGGTGCAATATTGGGATGGCGAAGATACCGACTATATCAGCCAATTGCATGACGGCGTCTGGCGCCCGTTTCCGCGTGGTCGGGTTGAGGGAGGCAAAGGAGGCGACGTTCTTTTGCGGCTTGGGGACACACCGGTTTCCGCGCGTTTTGTTCGTATCTTGTTGATCGCCTCCTCGGGGACGACATCGCAGAAGACGGAGGATGTGCGGGACCGGCTGGGCTATGCCATCCGGGAACTGTATTTAGGTGTCCTGAGCGGCAAGGGCAAGTTCAAAGACATCATCAAGCACCGGGCCTCCAATAAGCGCCAGACCACGATGGTCGTTTCCTCGACTGATCCCTGGCATCGGGCGGTTGATCGCAACCCCAAATCAGCGCACCCCGGTTTCGACCGGATCTTGACCTCGGGTCTTGGTCGGGGCAATACTGTCCTGATCCCGGCTCCTGTGCTCTATGACACCCCCGAGAATGTGGCCGCTGAGATCAGATTTCTCAAATCCCGCGGTTTGCCTTTCAACCAGGTCGAATTAGGGGAGGAGCCGGATGGACAGATCGTGAGTCCTGAACATTACGGCGCCCTCTATCTGCAATTCGCCAAGGTTATCCATGCGATCGATCCAGCTCTGATCACGGGCGGCCCCTGTTTTCAATCAGAAGTGGATGGCTGGCATACCATTGTTGACGAAAAAGGTGAAGATTCCTGGCTGAAACGATTTCTCGCCTATCTGCGCGCCCACAATCGCCTTGACGATTTTGGCTTTTTCTCTTTCGAATGGTATCCCTTCGACGAGGTATGCCAGTTGCCGGAAGAGCAGCTGATTATGCAGCCTTCCTTGATGAAAGATGCTTTCGAACGTCTGGAAAAGGAAGGCGTGCCCCGTAATATCCCCTGGATTCTCGGCGAATACGGATACTCTTCCTTTGCAGCGCGGACGGAGGTGGAGCTTCCCGGCGCCCTCCTGAACGCTGAAATCGTTGCTCAATTTTTGACTCTTGGCGGCAAGACAGCCTACTTTTACGGCCTGGAACCGAATGAGCCGATTCGGGAACGGGATTGTACCCCACCAGACCGGTTGTGGGGCAATCTCATGATGTTCCAGGTGGGAAGTAACGGCCAGGCCAAGTGGAAACTTCCCGCCTATTACGGTGCCAAAATGATGGTGGAGGAGTGGGCCGAACCCACCAACGCGCCGCACCAGTTGTTCCGCGCTTCCGTCATGGCGGGCGATAAAGCTGTCGATCATGTTACTGCCTACGTGGTTCGCCGGCCTGATAACCACTGGGCGGTGCTGGTACTCAACAAGGGCGTGGATCGCGTCAGCCTGGGGCGGATCAGGCTTGAGAGCACAGGCGGCGAGGGGAGTGTCTTGAGCGGGCCTCTGGACATCATCCAATACTCGCCAGGACAATATACCTGGCGTGCCAATGGCGCCAAAGGACATCCCACGCAAAGCGAGCCCCCCGAGCATTTTCAAGCCCCAAATGGATTGGAGTCCGGAATCACGCTACCGTCCATGTCCATGACCGTGGTTCGTGGCATCGGTTCGCATTTTTCCTCATCTCCCTCTCCTGAGTGAGGAAGTAAAGGGCGGATGTGAGAAAAGGCGCGGCGCCTTTGTGTCCTGAGTTCTTTTCTCGATGCTTTTTGCGGGCTGTTTAACGGGATTAGCCTGATTAGGTTGAAATTTGATAAAGATAACTGTACAAAGTGTGGGATTCGTCCCTCCGTTTGTACAGAGGACATTGAATTTAATGCAACACCGAACATCTGAAAAGGTTTATGTTGTCTAAATACAGAGTGTTATGCGTATCCTTGCTCTGCTATTTCTTTTGAAATAGGGTGGTAAGTTCTGGCCCCAGGTCTTTTTCCTGCTGATAAATCCATGAAAAAAAATCCTTTCGCCATGAAGTTTCGACGAATTATCCTCCTCGGCGTTTTTTTTCTTCTGTTCATCTCTCAGGCGGCTGTAGGGGCTGAAATGGTGTCCATTGCCGATGATGATATCAATATGCGCTCTGGACCAGGTACGCAACATGAGATCCTTTGGAAGATTGGAGCAGGTTTTCCGGTTGAGATACTCAAGAGTAACGGCGAGTGGTTGCAGGTGAAAGATTTTGAAGGCAGCACCGGTTGGGTGAAAAAGAATATGACCAAAAACACCCCCCACATGATCGTCAAAGCGAACAAAGGCACCAAAAATCAGATCGACGTCCGGAGCGAACCGAGCCCAAAAGGCGGCAAGGTCGTGGCCAAGGCCAATTATGGGGTTGTGTTTAAGACCCTTGAGAAAAAAGGCGATTGGGTCAAGGTGGGACATGGGCAAGCGGTGACCGGGTGGGTAGAAAAAAACTCGCTCTGGGGTTTTTAGTGTAACTGACAGATTATAGGTTTTTTCTCAATATCAGCTGCAAACGCAGCTTTTCCAGCGTCTTGACGCTTACCTGAAATTGCACCGTTCCGCTCCATTGGGTTGTGTGGTGTACGGGCCTCAACAGTGAGGCTATTGATATGCACGGCATAATCCGATCTATTCCATGATTCCTGATAAAAAGCTCATTAAGCTCCGATTCAAGCAGGCAGCTGCTACCTATGAACAGCAGGCGAAGGTGCAGCACCTGGTGGCTGATCGATTGCTAGCACTGCTGGGAACAGCCGCGCCAGACGCGGCTCCTGCCAGCATGCTTGAAATTGGCTGTTGTACAGGCCTGCTTACTGAAAAAATAATGGCACGTTTTCCCTCGCTGTCACACCTGACGGTCAGTGATCTGGAGCCATCTTTTGCACAATGTGTGGAGCGAAAAGTCGGCAACCTGGCCGACAATATCACCTTCCTTGCCGGCGATATTGAATCCGTCGACCTGCCAGCGCACTACGACCTGATCATCTCTTCTTCCACGCTGCACTGGGTTCATGATCTGCCCGGATTGTGCCGCAAACTCCATGCCCACCTGAACGTGGGCGGCATCCTGGCTTTCTCCCTGTACGGAGTCGACAACCTTCGGGAAATACGCGCCCTGACCGGTATGGGGTTGCAATACCGGAATTTTGAGCAATTGCAGGCCGTGGTGGCTGATACATTTAATATCCTAGCTGCGGAGGAGACACAGGAAACGTTGTGTTTTTCCGATCCGCTCTCAGTGCTGCAGCATCTCCGGGCCACCGGCGTCAACTCGATTGGCCAGCAGATCTGGACCAGGAAACAGGTCAACGCATTCATCGCCGAGTACACAAACAGGTTTGCGGACGGTCAGGGGGTTTGCCTCACCTACCATCCCATGTTTATCATTGCTCGTCCCCGACACTAAGCTTTGCCGGAGCCTTGCCCGGCATGGCAGCCAGATGCGCTCCGTGCGCTGCAGATGATCATGAAAAAACCACAATACACCATCGCCATTGGCGGCATTGATACCGATGTCGGCAAGTCTTTTGTCACCGGCCTGCTGGCCCGCTTTCTTGTGCAGCAGGGAAGGAACGTGACCACCTTGAAACTGGTGCAGACCGGCTGCCAGGGTACCGCCGACGATATCCTGCTGCACCGCAAACTCATGGGCCAGGCCTTGACCGATTTTGACCGGGACGGTACCTCCTGCCCCTATGTTTTTCCCTATCCCGCTTCTCCCTGCCTGTCGGCAAGAATGGTCGGCACGGTGATTGAAGCTGCGGTGCTCGATCAGGCGATAGCAACCCTGCAGTCGCATTATGAATGGCTGCTGGTTGAAGGGGCGGGCGGCCTGCTTGTGCCCCTGAACGACAATCTCCTGTTGCTCGATTATTTGGCGGCAAAAGGGTTGCCCATGATCTTGGTCACTTCCCCCCGCCTGGGATCGATCAATCATACCCGGCTCGGGCTGGAGGCAATCAGGTCGCGTCATATTCCCCTGCTAGGCCTGGTCTATAATCTCTATGGCGACCATCCTCGGGAAATCGTTCAGGACACGCTCCATGAGTGCCACAAGGCACTCGTTGAGTATGGCTTTGCCGACACGGTCGTTATGGTCTCAGATATCAAAGAGAGTACGGCTGCCGCCTGGCAACCCCTGGTGACAGCCGCACAGCAGTACGCGTAGCTTTTTGTGGCGATGGCGACTCTAACCGATATCCAGCTCACTTCAGTATCTGGAGAGGAGTTGAGCTGTGACCACGACGCAGCTCCCTGATGATTTTAGAAGCGGAGGCTCCGTTTAGGCGGAAGAAAGGATGACAGCACCGTATCAATGCAACAGTTTGGATGAATTGGCCAAGGAACTGCGCCGCTTTGCTGGTGACCGGCAATGGGAGTCGTTTCACACCCCGAAGAATTTGGCCGCAGCCCTGATCGTCGAGTCGGCCGAGCTGCTGGAACACTTCCAATGGTTGACGCCGGAACAGAGCCAGGAACTATCGCCTGCGACTAAACAGGAGGTTGCCCACGAAATCGCCGATGTCCTCATCTATCTCACCCGCCTGGCCGATCAGCTGCATATTGACATGCTGGCTGCAGCATCTGAGAAAATAGCATTGAACGCCAAAAAATATCCTGTTGTTTCTCCCCCTGCCACCGGACTTTGACCGCACCTCGCCGCAATGCACACCGCGACCGCCCTTGATTTTTTCCTGCCATCCATCCCTGTCCGTATCCTGACACCGCTCGGGCAGGGCAATATCAACGACACCTGGCGGGTCGATCTCGAGAACGGGGAGAAAATGGTCCTGCAACGCCTGCATCAGGAGGTGTTTGCTGATCCCGCCCCGGTGATGCACAACATGCGGCTGGTGACCAACCATCTGCACCGGCTGAGGCCGCAGTCCGGTACGCCGGTTTTTTTTCGGTTGATTGGCAACCCGCAAGGACAGGACTACTTCCTTGATCTGGACGGTTTTTGCTGGCGCCTGCTCACCTATATCGACAATTCACGAACGCTGACCAGCCTGCAGAAT
>CAITZN010000590.1 GCA_903896915.1 uncultured bacterium | reverse complement strand
CCACTGACCGTCACTTGTTTCAAGTCGTCAGCATAATTAAAAAAGAGATATTGTATTTTATTCTGGGGCGGTGATTTATAGTTGTGTTTGTTAGTTGCATACCATGCCTGCAACTCATCCTCGACAACCTTGACCTGAGATATGTAAGTGTCACTTCTAAAGACAGTATACGCGAGTTTGAGCTCCTGGTCGGTGTAATCGATCCAATTCTGCACCTCTTTCCCGGAAATGTTGGCAAAAGACCTGATGGCGTCAACGACTCGATTGATGGCTAAATCATTTTGAATGCCAGCCTCAAAGGCTGTAGGTGACAATCGATTGCGCTCAAGCACTGCCTTATAGTTGGCCAAATCAAACCGACCATTGTTGTTAAAGACGGCCATTTCCTGTATTTTCCTTTGGGTGGCCTCTTTACTGATCATGACACCAATCTTCTCGGCACCCTGTCGCAACAACTCTGACTGGATTAGTTGCTCAAGCACATGTTCTTTCAAACCAATGCTTTCAAGAAAGCCCTGGGGCATCTGCCCCCCGAACTGCTGCTTGTAGTTTTCGACAGCCCGTTCATAACTTTGCTGAAAATCGCGATAGGCTACTTCCTTCCCATTGACCACGGCTATTGCGTTTGGATTATCCTTGAGCTTGGCACCCACACCCCAAAAAACGAAGACAATGGCGATCACCACAACAATCACCTGAATAATGACCGACTGGGCATTTTTTCTAAGAAAATTCAACATTATACGCTACACTCCCTAAACAATCTTAACAGCAAGCCGATTCAACCGAAGCGGGCATTATGTTCAATTTCTCAGCAAGTTACCAGAGAAAAATGCACTCAAGGCATTTCTAAAAATGCGAGTCCGTTCTTTCAAAAAAAACAGGGTGTTTACTTGACAAAGCCCCCCCCCTATAGTAAGAAATTGATGATTTTTTAATAATAGGATTTCATTACTGACCCATAATAAACATTTTGGCCTAGGAGGAACACATGGCAAACATTGAGCACAAAGGAAAAAACTACGAGGTTGACGAAGACGGCTTCCTGTTGAAAGGTGCAGAAGAGTGGGACGAGAACTGGGTTGACTATGTAAAGAGCGTTGAAGGTATCGCAGATATCACCGATGAGCACCAAAAAGTTATCGACGCACTGCAAGAGTACTACAAGAAAAACGGTATTGCTCCGATGGTTCGTATCCTTTCCAAGACCACCGGTTTTCCGCTGAAACGCATTTACGAATTGTTCCCTTCAGGACCTGGTAAAGGTGCTTGTAAGATGGCTGGACTGCCTAAACCGACTGGTTGCGTTTGATCCACCGCTTCTAATCACATAGTGTTTAGCAAAAAAAGGCTGCCCGCAAGGCAGCCTTTTTTTGTCTTCATTGCATAAATCGTTCCAAGGCCGACACACCTGAAGCGCGGTCCTGACAAAACAGCTTAAAAAGACATCTCCAGAAAATGGGCGTGAAAACGCGTCATATCCGCACCACAAATACCGCAGATAAACTTCACCTCTCCAAAAATTTCGGTTGTATTTTCTTCTGGCGTGAAAGACCCATCACTGTTTTGCAAATAATGGGTCGTGACCAAAACATTCTCGGCAATTTCGACAAATTTTGCATTGTTACCGCACTGTTGACATACTATACGCCCCGCTGGCTCCCCAGAGGGTATGTAGACTTTCTTCATAGGCTGATAGGATCAAATTTGCAATCGGTTATTGAATTGGTTTACAGCCTTCAGTAAGGATGGCTAAAGGGAATACTGCTGCCACCTCTTAAAAGAGCTATCGTATTAAAAAAGGACTGGTCTTCTCTCCCGACGGTGGTTCTTCATTGGATTCGACCTTGGTCACAACCGAAAAGGGGGAACCAGTTGTGAGCCATGAAAGGAGAACGCCGGTATGAGCCTCCGCTCCTTCGAACATCACCCCAACGGTTCCGTCGGGCAGATTTCCAACCCAACCGGAGAGCCCTAGCCGGGCCACCTCACGCCTTGTATATTCGCGAAAGGCTACTCTCCCTGCACCCTGCCTGCCGTATACTCTTGCATATACTCGTTTATGGTCCGTCATGGTAAGCTTTTAGAGACCAATATTAAAAATTCTTCTTCCGACAGAATAACAAGGCCCAACTCTTCGGCCTTTTTCTTTTTCCCGCCCGCCTTTTCCCCCACGACGACGTCCGTAACCCGATGACT
>CAITZN010000589.1 GCA_903896915.1 uncultured bacterium | reverse complement strand
TCGGCGACCTCCTCTTCACCTCGACCGCAGAGGAATTCTCTTCGGAGGAGATGCGGCGGATGGACACCAAGAGCCGAACTTTCTCCGTCTATTATCCAAAGACCCGGCCACAGGCCCCTCCCGATTATACCATCGTCGCTTCGATGAACGCCAATTATGACGACTGGGCCCAATTGTCTCCGGAAGCCTACCGCTTGGCCAAAGAGGCTATGATCGAGCGGTGTTTTGAAGACCTAGAACGCTATGTACCCGGTGTCCGTGCCAAGGTAGATACGATCGAGTCGGCTACCCCCCGCACCTTCCACCGTTACACGCTGCACACCAAAGGGACCTCGTTTGGCACCAAATTTGAGGGGCTTGACATCTCGCGTTCGCTGCCCAAGCAGATCGGCGGGCTTTTTCATGTCGGCAGTGTTGGTATCATCATGAGCGGCTGGCTGGGGGCGATCAATTACGGGGTTATTGTCGCCAACGATGTGGACGGATATTTAAGGAGTTAGATCTGGTGCAGGTTGAGTTGTTGGAGATTCTATAAGAGTGGTGAGGATACATGCTCGAATTTGAAGGGAAAAAGGCAGTGATCACCGGCGCGACTCGCGGTATTGGTAAAGCTATCACCGAGTCGTTGCTAGCCAAAGGGGCGACGGTCATTGGCCTCTATGGCGGCAACCACCAGGCGGCCGAGACTTTTGCCGCTGCGTGCGTCCAGCATGGCGATCGTCTGCGGTTGCACCAACTCGATGTCAGCAACTATCAGGCGGTAGCCGATTTCTTTGTCGACTTTGAGGCAGAGTTCGATACTTTGGATATCCTGGTGAACAACGCCGGTATTCGCAGGGACGCGGTCCTAGCCATGATGAAGGAGGAGGATTGGCGGCGGGTTCTGGATGTGAATCTCACCGGAGGCTACAATACGGCTAAGTTTGCCGTGCCCCTGATGATGAAACAGAAATATGGTCGGATTGTTTTTATCACTTCGCCCATGGGCCACCTCGGTTTTCCAGGTCAGAGCAACTATGCGGCCTCCAAGGCCGGCCAGATCGGCCTGATGAAATCGCTCTCCAAAGAGGTGGCAAAACGGAAGATTACGGCAAACTGTGTGTCGCCTGGTTTCATCAGTACCGATTTAATTGACGATCTGCCCGAAGTACAGATGAAGGAATACAAGAAGCTGGTGCCTGCGGGCCGTTTCGGAACCCCGGCTGAGGTAGCGGAAGCAGTGCTGTTTCTGTGCAGCGACCGCGCCGCTTATATTAACGGCGCTGTGCTCGAGATCACCGGCGGCTTGTGAGGGATGGGATGACCGACGAATTTATCCTGGACAGGATTCCCCATCGCCCGCCTTTTCTCTGGCTGGACCGGGTGCTGGAACTCACTGGGGACACGATCCGGGCGGAAAAAGTGGTGCCACCGGATTTAGAACTTTTCCAGGGGCATTATCCTGAGTATCCCCTGATGCCAGGGGTCCTGCTTTGTGAGGCAGTGTTTCAGGCCGGGGCCCTATTGATCGGCGAGCTGATGCGGCAAGACCCCGCAATGGCCGAGAGTGCAGGGGTGCCGGTTCTGACCCGGATTTTGGGGGCGAAATTCAAACGGGAGGTCCGGCCGGGCGATACCCTGGAGATTTCAGCGACTCTGGTGGAACGGATAGGTCCGGCCTGGTTGCTGAAGGGCAAGGTCCGGGTGGGCGGTAAAGTGGCGGTTCAGGTTGAGTTTGCCTGTGCGCAGAAGGGGGCATAGTTGAATTATCTTGGTCTTGAAGGCAGCAGGATTGTCGTTTTCGGTCTGGCCAATAAAAAATCGGTGGCCTGCAGTATCGGTCGGGTGCTGGTCGAGGCCGGGGCTGAGGTGATCCACGTGGTCAGGAGCGCGCAACGAGCTGAAACGGCTGCCAAGCTCTTTCCCGGGTGTTCGGTTTTCCTTTGTGATGTTGAAGAGGAAGACAACATCATCCGTGTCCGAGATGAAATCGGCCGGCGGATAACCGGCCCTATCGACGGAATTGTCCATTCCATTGCCTTTGCCAACTATGCCGAAGGGATGCGTCCCTTTCATCAGACC
>CAITZN010000588.1 GCA_903896915.1 uncultured bacterium | reverse complement strand
CTGCGGTCATGGTCAGTGCCAGTAAAGATGGCGAATATATTGCCCAGTTAGCTCAACAGTTGGGGCACGTCCCCGTGCGAGGGTCTTCGAACCGCGGCGGTGTCAAGGCGCTGCGAGAGATGATAGATTTGTTGCAAAAAGGGAGAAATAGCGCCATTGTTGCTGATGGTTCCCAAGGGCCGGCAAGGCGACTGCAGGCAGGATGTATCCTCATGGCCAGTAAGTCAGGCAAGCCTATTTTCCCCATGGCTTGGGCAGCAGATCGCGCTATCGTCTTCAAAAGCTGGGACCGGACAGTGGTGCCGATGCCTTTTGCCACCATTGTCCTGCATCAGGGCGCGCCATTTTACGTGCCGTCCGCACTCTCTTCGACGCAGGTTGAAGAGTACCGGCTTGAGCTGGAGCAACGTCTCAACATCCTGTACGATAAAGCCTGGCAAGAGGTTGGCCGTCCAGCACATGATGCTGCGGCAGGTCCTCATGAAAACAAGCTGTAGGCGTCAATATTCCCAAGTCTGGTGCTTGCTGGCTAGGGAACGGCCGTCAGCATTTTGTACGAGAATGTCCATGATCAGATTGTCAATGTATAGGGGTTTATGAGTCCTGAAAAGGTTAAATGTCTTGTGCTGGCGGGCCTGAGCGGCGGTTCGGGGAAGTCGGTGGTCTCTGTTGGGCTGATTGCCGCTCTGAAAAGCCATGGCAAAGGTGTGGTCCCTTTTAAGAAAGGTCCAGATTACATCGATGCTGGTTGGATGACCAAAGCTGCGGGGCAACCCTGTTACAATCTCGATCCCTATCTCATGCCGGTTGAGACGATTGCCACCACTTTTCAAAGTCATCTGTACGGGAATTCTTTTGCCATAGTTGAGGGCAACCGCGGCCTTTTTGACGGAGTCAACGCTTCCGGCGATTATTCTACGGCAGAACTGGCCTTGCAACTCGACCTGCCGGTGTTGCTGGTGGTCAACTGCTCCAAGGCCACACGAACAGTAGCCGCGCTGGTCCTTGGCTGTCAGGCCTTTGATCCGAGGATCCGTTTTGCCGGGGTTATTCTTAACCAGATTGCCACGGTGCGCCATGAATCCATCATCCGTCAGGCCATGGAACGGTATACCGATTTACCGGTTCTGGGAATTATGCCCCGTCTGCAGCAGGACATCTTCCCTATGCGGCACCTCGGGGTGACGCCTCACCAGGAATATGCGTCAGCCGACGAAGCAGTGGTCGGGCTTGCGGCACTAGCAGAGACCCATTTTGATTTGGACAGCATTATTGCCAGGATGCAGGCTGTCGTGCCGATGCCGCCAGCGGTACAACCCGTTCTGCCTTCTTCTGCCGTGCCGCTCACCATCGGGGTCTTGCGTGACGCCGCTTTTCAGTTCTACTACGAAGAAAACCTCGAAGCCCTTAAGACCGCCGGGGCGCGGCTGGTGATGATCGATGCCCTCAATTCCCGTGAACTGCCCTTTGACATCGATGGTCTCTATATCGGCGGTGGGTTTCCCGAAACCAGCGCCCGGCAGTTGGCGGACAATGCTAGCTTTCGCCAATCCGTACGAGCCCATATCGACTCCGGATTACCGGTCTATGCGGAATGCGGAGGCCTGATTTTTCTAGGGCGATCCATTATTCTCAACGATAATGAATACCCGCTTGCAGGAGTTTTTCCCGTTACCTTCACTCTTTCCTCCAAACCCCAGGCCCACGGATATTCGACCTTTACGGTCGAAAAAGCCAACAGCTTTTACCCGATTGGAACCCGGATCAAAGGGCATGAGTTCCGATATTCCATGGTTCATCAATGGGACGGTGCCACAGAGGATCTTGCCCTCAAAATGGAGCGAGGTGCCGGGTTTTGTGAAGGCCGCGACGGTCTGGTGAAAAACAATGTCCTAGCCCTTTATACCCATGTCCTTGCTACGGGTACGCCGCAATGGGTCACCGGTTTCATCGCCGCTGCCCGGACCTATGCACAACAGTCGGGGAAATTGGCATCAACAGGGTGAACATACATTTGGTATGTACTACCTTGCAAATGGACAGGTGATGTAGGCCAAGGCAATATAATGAAGCTGTTTTTTGACAAGCTTTTCACCGATGCATTTATAATGCTTCAACGTTTTGTAAACTCTCTAGCCGGATTGCCACTATTTTGAAAAAACGATTCATTATCATTGGTTGTCTCATTGTGCTCCTGCCACATGCTGCCTTGGCGGCTCAGGAGATTGCGACTGTTTCTAGCTCTCCTCTGTTTCCTCTTCTTCTCCTGATTTTGAGTGCTGTCATTGGCGGGCTTTATTCAAGGTTGCGGCGAATCAAGAAGGAGAAAGAAGATATTTCTGATCGCTTGCAACTCTCCCAGCAAGCTCTGGATCAAGCACCGTTGGCTATCCTGTGGGCCGACCCAAGCCTAAAGATCGTTCAGGCGAATCAGGCAGCCCTGCAATCGGCCGGAGAACAGCAATTGATCGGTAGTGATCTACTCACGCTGAACCCGAAATTTAATACCCATCCACTCATTGCTGCACTTCAGTCCGAGGGAACTAGCGTCGTGTCTATGCCAGTTTCGGATCCATCAATGTCAGCTGATCATGGGGTTGACCAACACGAATTGTTGACCCTGGTCGCTGCTGGAACCCAAAAAAATGCCATCTGGTATGGCAAGCCTCTGGCCGTCTGTCTCCAGAGGGATGGCGAAGAAGGGCACAACGAGCAGGCAGGTGACAGACCCTCACCGGCGGTGGAATCCGCTAACCGCATGAAGAGCGAATTTATAGCCAATATCAATCATGAAATCCGGACCCCGATGAATGCCATTATCGGTTATGCCGGGATGCTGATCAATGCTGATCTTGGCT
>CAITZN010000587.1 GCA_903896915.1 uncultured bacterium | reverse complement strand
TCAATTTCGTATGGGACTCGTTCGAATGGAGCGAGCTATCAAAGAGCGGATGACTTTGCAAGAGATTGAGACACTGATGCCTCATGATTTGGTCAACCCCAAACCCGTGACTTCTGCTATTAAGGAGTTCTTTGGAACCAGTCAATTGTCTCAATTCATGGATCAAACCAATCCGTTATCAGAGGTGACGCACAAACGCCGTTTATCCGCACTCGGACCAGGAGGGCTTTCCCGAGAACGTGCAGGTTTTGAAGTTCGAGATGTACATCCTACGCATTACGGACGAATTTGTCCGGTTGAGACACCTGAAGGGCCAAACATTGGCCTCATTGTTTCACTCGCAACCTACGCGAAAGTTAACCCTTATGGATTTATTGAAACTCCTTACCGTTATGTGAAGGAACGAATAGTATCAGATAATTATAAATACCTATCTGCACTACAGGAAGAAAATCATATTATCGCACCTGCAAAAGTATCGATTGTGTCGGGTCGGATTGCCGATGACAATCTGATTGCACGTCATGAAAGCGAAGTCTCCATGGTACCTGCCGATGACGTGACTATGATGGATGTTGCACCTAATCAAATGGTATCGATTGCGGCTTCACTGATTCCTTTTCTTGAGAATGATGATGCGAATCGCGCCTTGATGGGTTCCAACATGCAACGCCAGGCTGTACCTCTCCTGAAAACGCTTTCTCCATTAGTCGGCACTGGTGTGGAGAAATATGTGGCTCGAGATTCTGGAGCCTGTCTTCTTGCCGGAGGTGAGGGGGTCGTCGAAGAGTCCGATGCAAACCGTATTGTCGTTCGTTACGATGAACCCGGAGTGGATGGATTTGATACGGGAATAGGTGTTTATCGACTTTCAAAATACAAAAAATCTAATCAAAATACCTGTTTTAACCAGAAGGCTTTAGTCTTTCCCGGCGAAAAGGTTGTAAAGGGGTCGGTGTTAGCAGATGGACCTTCGACAGAAGCTGGTGAGCTTGCTCTGGGCAAAAATGTGACCATCGCTTTTATGCCGTGGCGCGGTTATAATTTCGAAGATTCTATCCTCATTAACGAACGGTTATTGAAAGAAGATACTTTTACATCTGTGCACGTAGAGATATTTGAAACAATGGCGAGGGACACCAAGCTTGGGAAAGAGGAGATTACCCGGGACATTCCTAATGTTGGTGAAGAAGGACTTCGTAATCTTGATGAGTCCGGAATCGTTCGCATTGGAGCAGACGTTCGAGCGGGCGACATGTTGGTTGGCAAAGTGACACCCAAAGGTGAAAGTATGCTTTCACCGGAAGAAAAATTACTCAGAGCAATTTTTGGAGAAAAAGCCGGTGATGTAAAAGATTCCTCACTGCGGGTGCCTCCTGGTGTTGAAGGGGTGGTTATTGACGCCAAGGTATTTTCAAGGAAAGGAGTCGATAAAGATGAGCGCACCCTCATGATTGAGGAAATTGAGATTGAACGTCTCAATCGTGATATGGATGATGAATTGAAAAGTTTAAAGAGGATAGTGCGTAAATCTTTAGCAACCCTGTTAGATGGTCGAACAGCAAAATCTGATATTAAAGATAAAAAAGGGAAAGTTATTCTTAAACTCGGCAAGCAATTGACATGCAAAATTGTTGACCAAATTAGTTTTTCAGAATTGCGTGAACTGGATTTTGCTGAAAGAACAAAATATGCTGACGAAATCGAAGCTATTTTTTCCCGTTATAACAGTCAGGCCGGTGTCGTTCGTGGACGGTACCAAGGGATAGTTGAAAGGATGGAGAAAGGCGATGACCTTCCGCCTGGTGTTGTGAAAATGGTTAAAATTTATGTTGCAACTAAACGTAAGCTTTCTGTTGGTGACAAGATGGCTGGTCGTCATGGTAACAAGGGTGTTGTATCTCGCTTGTTACCTGAGGAGGACATGCCCTTCTTTGCTGATGGAACAACCGTCGACATCGTTCTCAATCCACTCGGCGTCCCGTCGCGTATGAATGTCGGACAAGTTTTGGAGTGCCATCTTGGTTTTGCTGCCAAGAAGCTTGGTGCACAGGTCGCGGCCTTGGCAAAACAACAAGAAATTGATGGATTGAAACAACGGTTGCAAAAAATTTATTCTGAGAATGAATTTAGGCAATTGACTGATGGCCTCAGTGACGAAGATCTCTTTGATCAGATGCGTAAATACGGGCATGGTATCCATGTCGCCACTCCAGTTTTTGATGGAGCATCCGAATCGGAAATCAGACAGTTGCTGGTTGATGCAGGGGTTGATGAAGTGGGGCAGTCAACTCTATACGACGGATTGACGGGTGAGCCTTTCGATAATCAAGTCACTGTCGGTGTCATGTATATGCTTAAACTTCATCACCTTGTTGACAACAAAATTCATGCGCGGTCGACAGGGCCCTATTCTCTGGTAACCCAACAGCCCCTGGGCGGAAAAGCACAATTCGGTGGACAGCGATTGGGTGAGATGGAAGTCTGGGCCATGGAAGCATATGGTGCGG
>CAITZN010000586.1 GCA_903896915.1 uncultured bacterium | reverse complement strand
GCTAATATTTTATCAAAACAAATTTCCCGCAAGCAAGTACAACTGCCGGTGATCGAATCAATACAAGATTTTGTCAAGAACTGATGGGCTGGGAGGCTGAATTTGATCCTCGGCTAAGTTCGTTTTTTTTGTATTGAATTTCAGGCCGAGCATTTTGAGGCTATTGTCATCGAGGTAGAGTTTGTCCTCATAAACGGCCCGGATACTCTGAGTCACAGGGTTAACCAGCCGCACCGAAAGATACATCACCCGGTTGGCCATGGTGTATGTGCCCACAACTACTGCCTGGGCATGCTGTTTATAGGCAAGATTCTTGAGATCGCGGTGCAACATCAAGTCCCCCTTGTTTTCCACAATATGCACTTCTCTGCGTAAATTAATTTCCCGCACAGTATACCCTCGAGAGACAAACCCGGCAGCGATGTTGTTTTGAAAGCTGCGGCCGAAGCTGGAGGTATCGTCAAGATTATCGTTATTGACCAGGGTGGTGACCATGATGGGCCCATCGGGTTGATAAGGAAAAAGCGGCGGTTTGGTCTGCTTGATCAATTTTTCTGCTACCTTGTCGCCTAGTCGCACCAAATTAACATCGTTACCAAGAACCGGTTCAAGCCTGGTGCCGTTCAGTTCGCTGCACCCTGAAGCAGCACAAAGAAGAAACAAACAAACACTGGCAACAAGAATGTGGCGTATCATGTGCTTCATTGAATAGGCTTTCCTGGTTGTGTTGGTGAGGCAGTGCGAGACATATATTTTTTCTTTTCGGCAATATCCCCTGGAAACTAAAGCTTTTTCGACTAATTCCCTGGAGAGTCAGTCCAGCAGATTATTGATCCGCCTCTCGATATCCGCCTGCGGTGCTGCACCGACCAACTGGTCAACCATTGCGCCGTTCTTGAAAAACAACAGAGTCGGCACCCCTCTGATCTGAAAACGGGAGGCGCTCATCTGCTGGCTGGAAGTATCGATTTTAAAGACCAGCAGGCGACCCGCATACGTTTCGGCCAGCGTTGCAATGACAGGGGCAATCATCCGGCAGGGACCACAGGTCGGCGAATAAAAATCGACCAGGACCGGTAGGGACGATTGCTCGACTTGGCTCTGGAATTCGCCATCGGTCAGGGGATTGACAATCCCTGAGACCGGGGCATTGGCAAGCGATACGCCGCACTTTCCGCATTTTGGAGTGAGATGCTTTTTATCGGTCGGAATTCTGTTTTTTGCCCCGCATCCGGGGCAGACGATCAGCATATTCATTATTAACCTCTTCTTTGAAAAAGCGAGATAGGACCTTCAAAATAGAGCGCGACGGCGCTGCAGCAATAGGGCACAAATCGCAAATGGTTGAGCGTTAGTCCGTTGACTTTGAGGGAAAAAAAAGTGTATGTCAATATACTCGAAACAACATCAATTTCAGTATAGCTTATACACAATACACCTTCCTAACATTATTACCCTTTTCAGATAGACTGGAATTCCATTCAATGATTCGAGCAGTGAGAGGGACATCCACATAATGCCTGTGTTTACGAAAGGAGATGATCCATGCCAGCAGTCGAAACTATCAAAAAAATCGTCAGCCTGTTAGCCACATTTATAGGCCTTGCCGTTATTATCGTCGGGCTCAAATATGCCATAGATATCTTTCAGCTCATTTTCGCCATCCTGAAATCCCCCGCCTCCCTGACTGGACCTATCCAGCAGATGGCTGCGAGCATCGGCGGGAGTGCGTTTGATCTCAAGTTGACCGACAGGACGGTTCCCTTGGCCAATATCATGGCCCTCATAGTTTACTGCGGAGGCGCCTTACTGAGTGCCTTTCTGACCCTGGCTCTCATGCACACCGGCGCAAAAATCGTTTCGCTGACCGCAGGAGACCGAAGTGCCGT
>CAITZN010000585.1 GCA_903896915.1 uncultured bacterium | reverse complement strand
GACTGCCCTTCGGACGTGTTGCTGGTATGAGTCCGGTGAGGGGAGTGACCTGTTGCGCGACACAGTCCTCTTTGCTGTGTCGGCAAGTTTTGTCTGTATTCAGATGACAGCCTATCTTTTTTTCTGATATCAGACAAGAAAAAGTGGCGTTGATGGGAATAATTATCCGCTTCTGTTGGGGGTGAGTGTGGGCGCTAATAAACCTTCGTGCGTCGATTTGCCAGTTTAGCGGGGCCTTGTTTTAAATTGTCGCAAGCTGAAATTAGTCTTGACAGGAGTTGGTGTAATAGAGTTAAATTGCACGTTCTGCGATTAATTGTTACCATTGAACGTATTTGATTTGAGGATAGATAGGAGGGGTCGCATGTATGCAATAGTTCGGACCGGCGGTAAACAGTATCAGGTAGAGGCCGGCGATACACTTCGCGTTGAGAAACTTCTTGGTGAAGTCGGCGACACGGTTGAGTTAGCAGAGGTTCTTCTGGTGGTTGATGGTGAAACCGTCAAGATCGGCCAGCCTGTGGTAGACGGGGCGAAGGTTGTCGCCAAGATTGCCGAGCAGGGCCGTCATAAAAAGGTTATCGTTTTCAAGAAAAATAAGCGTAAAGGCTATCAGGTTAAAAAAGGGCATCGTCAGATGTACACCGCCCTGACCATTGAGACGATTTCAGCATAAGTGAATAACTGATTTTCTGGAGAACATACCATGGCACATAAGAAAGCAGGCGGCAGTTCGCGCAATGGTCGCGACAGTGCGGGACAGAGACGCGGTGTGAAACGTTTTGGCGGACAGGTCGTCACGGCCGGGAGTATCCTGGTGCGCCAATTGGGAACGGTCATTCACCCTGGTGAAAATGTCGGCTGCGGCAGGGACTATACCCTTTTTGCCAAAATCGATGGCACTGTTACGTATGAAAATTTTGGACGGGACAAAAAACGAGTAGCCGTTTATCCCGTGGGGTGAAAGCCCTCCCCTGTACACTGGGGGAATAGCTCGCATAACCAGGTATTGCCTGTAGAAACTATTGAACACCCGGCATCAATATATTGGTGCCGGGTTTTTTTCGTGTTAGTCTCCTTTCATTCCTCCGGATTAAATATGGGATTTGTCGACGAAGCAAAATTTTTCGTGAAAGCCGGTGACGGCGGCAACGGCTGTGTCAGCTTCCGGCGGGAAAAATATGTCCCCCGTGGTGGCCCAAACGGTGGTGACGGCGGAAAAGGTGGTGACGTCTATCTGGTTGCCGACCGTAATCTCCGCTCCCTGATCGATTTTCGTTACCGTTCTCACTTCAAGGCCGATTCAGGGATCCGAGGGCAAGGGAGTGATATGCATGGGCGTGGCGGCGAAGACGCTATCCTTCTGGTGCCAGTGGGCTCAGTGATTAAAGACGCAGAAACTGATGAGGTCTTGGTTGACCTGAAGGAACCGGGGCATCGGTTCCTGGCTGCAGAAGGTGGCAGGGGCGGCCTCGGCAATGCCCGTTTTGCCACCTCTACCAACAGGGCACCGCGCAAGGCTACCCCCGGCAAACTAGGAGAGGAGCGATGGCTGAAAATAGAACTGAAGTTGCTGGCGGATGTCGGCCTGATCGGCTTGCCCAATGCCGGTAAATCGACCCTGCTTTCCAAACTTTCAGCGGCTAACCCGAAAATTGCTTCCTATCCCTTCACCACTCTGGAGCCACAACTGGGGGTCATGCATCTCAATTTTACCGAGCCCTGCATCATCGCCGATATTCCCGGGCTGATTGAGGGTGCGCATCAGGGGATTGGATTGGGCCATCAGTTTCTTCGTCATATAGAACGGACCTCCATCCTGCTTCACTTGATTGATGTTTCTACCCCTGACGAGGAACCACTACAGGATTATCGTGTCCTTGCCCAGGAACTTGCCGCTTATAACGAGGCCTTGCTCGACCGGAAGCATTTGATTGTTCTTAATAAGATCGATCTGGTCGATGAAGAGCGGTTGGAAGAAGTTAAGCAGCAGTTTGTCGATGTCGGTATGCCGGTGCTGGCGATATCGGCTGAGGACGGTGATGGATTGGAACCGTTGAAAGAACTCCTCAGCGATCTGTTGGAGGAGCAGCGAGCAGAGGAGCGCGATGACCTTTCAGGTGAATAAGGAAGACGGCCTTTTTTATCGACAGACCCTCTTTGATCAAGCCAAAAGGGTTGTGATCAAGGTAGGCAGTGCCGTCCTGACTAACGACAACGGTCTCGATCCCCAAATCATCGGCAATATTGCCCGCCAAGTTTCATTTTTGCGATCCACCGGCCGGGAGGTTATTTTGGTCACCTCAGGTGCGGTGGCAGCCGGTCGAAAACAACTCGGTATTGTCAAAACCCCCCACGAAGAGCTGAGGGTGAAACAGGCCCTGGCCGCCACTGGTCAAGGGTTGCTGATGCATGCTTATGAGCAGGCCTTTGCCGACTTTCACCAACCGGTCGCCCAGGTGCTGCTGACCCACGCTGATCTTTCCCACCGCGACCGCTATCTCAATGTGCGTAACACCATCCTCACCCTGTTCGAGTTTGGAGTGGTGCCGATTATCAACGAAAACGATACGGTCTCCGCGGAAGAACTCAGGTTTTCGGACAACGATACCCTGGGCGCTTTGATGTCCAACATGATCGGCGCCGATATGTACATCATCCTCACCGATGTTGATTGTCTCTACACCGGTCATCCCCTTGAAGACCCCTCGGCCAGCCCAGTTTATACGGTCGTCAGTATCACCAAAGAAATCGAAAAAATGGCCGGCCATACGGCCAGTCTGCTCGGCACCGGCGGGATGATGGCCAAGATCAAAGCTGCCAAAATGGTTGCAGCATGCGGCGGTTGTTCGTTCATCGGGCCGGGCCGACATCCTCAGATTCTCCAGGCCCTGTTCAGTGGGGAACTGATCGGCACCTTTTTTCTGCCCGGCAAGGGCAAAATCAACCGTCGCAAGCACTGGATTGCTTATGTCTTGCGGCCGCAGGGATTTCTTGTCCTTGATGACGGCGCTCGTCGTGCTTTGGTCGATCAGGGCAAGAGCCTGCTGCCTTCCGGCGTGGTTGCTGTGCAGGGTAGTTTTGGGGTCGGTGCCTCGGTGCATTGCCTGGATAAGGACGGCACCGTTATTGCCGCTGGACTCTGCAACTATACAAGCGCTGACATCGAACGGATCAAGGGGAAAAAGACCCTTGAGGTAGAAGGTATTCTTGGTTTTAAGGACAGTGACGAGGTTATTCACCGCGATAACCTTGTAGTCATGGGTCCGGACGGCTTATCGTAAACCCGCTTTACAATTGGAACGCTTCACGTCATAGTACGCACTTAAATATTGTACAGCGGCCGGAGGCTAGAAGATCGAGAATCCGACTGGTTGAACGGAAGCGGGACAGACCCACGTGAAAGGAGAAGAGAAGGATGGAACGCGCGCAGATAGAGAAGGTAATCTTGGAGATGGTCATTAAGGCCAAGGCCGCCGCCAGATCGATAGGCGCCATGCCCGCCTCGCAAAAAAACAGGGTTCTTCTTGATACTGCCGAGGCTTTGGTGGAGCATCAAGCACTGATCCTCAGTGAAAATGCCAAGGATATGGCCGATGCCGAGAAAAAAGGCGTTGCCCCTGCCATGCTCAGTCGTTTGCAGCTCACCGAGAAAGTCATTGGCGAGATGGTGCAGGGCTTGCGCGAAGTTGCCGCTCTTGAGGATCCGGTGGGTGAGGTCAGCGAGATGCGCCGCCGTCCCAGCGGCATTACCGTTGGCCGCATGCGGGTACCGCTGGGGGTCATCTGCATGATTTATGAATCTCGGCCCAATGTTACCATCGATTCAGCCGCCCTCTGTCTCAAGGCCGGCAATGCGGTGATTCTCCGTGGCGGATCCGAGGCGCTCCGTTCCAATCTGTTTCTGGCTAAGGTCCTCCAGGAGGTGCTGGCCAAGCATCAGGTCGATCCCGCCATTATTCAGGTTCTGGCTTTTACCGACCGTGAAGGTATTGATTGCCTGCTGCAGCATGAAGAATACATCGATCTCGTTATTCCGCGTGGCGGCGAGGGGCTGATTCGGGCGGTGAGCGAAAAATCGCGCATTCCGGTGCTCAAACACTACAAGGGCGTCTGTCACGCCTTTGTCGACGAAGACGCCGACTTCGATATGGCGGTGCGCATCATTCTAAACGCAAAAGTGCAGCGGCCCAGTGCCTGCAACACCCTGGAAGGGTTACTGGTGCACCGGGATATTGCGGCCGAATTTTTGCCTAAAGTCGCCGAAGCCCTGAAAAAGGAAGGGGTGCGACTGCTTGGTTGCCACCGTAGTTGTATCCTTTGCGATGAGATGATCGAACCGGCGGCGGAGAGCGATTGGGGCACGGAATTTCTTGATCTGGTACTAACTGTCAAGGTGGTTGTCGATCTCGACGAGGCCATGGACTATATCGCACGTTACGGCTCCAAGCATACCGAAATCATCATCACTCGCTCCTATGAACGGAGTCAGCGCTTTCTGCGAGAGGTCGATGCCTCGGCGGTCATGATTAATGCTTCAACTCGTTTCAATGACGGCGGCCAGTTCGGTTTGGGAGCGGAAATCGGCATCTCCACCACTAAGCTCCACGCTTATGGACCGATGGGATTGCAAGAACTGACTACCCGGAAGTTCATCGTCTACGGAGCGGGCGAGACCCGCGCCTGAAGCGTGACCGCCTCAGATGAAAACCAGCATATCGGTCTGTTTGGCGGGACCTTTGATACCGTGCATGAGGGGCATCTTGCTCTAGCCCGCCATGTCCTTGCTCGTTGCCGGCTCGACTCCCTGCTTTTTATTCCGGCCCCGCAACCACCCCACAAAGGGCAGCCAATTGCCTCTTTTTTCCATCGGGCGGCCATGCTGGAGGCCACTCTGGCCGATTGCCCGGACAGGCAACAACTGCAACTGTCCCTGATCGAACAGGAGCTGTCGACCCCCTCCTACACCATCAACACTGTGGAGGCCCTGATTGAGCGTTACGGCCGGAACCGCTATTGCCTCATCATCGGTGCCGATTCATTGCTCGATCTGCCGCATTGGCACCGGGCTACAGAGCTCCTTGCCTTAGTCAGTCTCATTGTGGTCAAGCGGGACACCATCGGGTTACCAGCGCTCCATCAAGCTCTCAACTCCATTGATCCATCCTTTGTCTTAAATCAGCTGCAGGGGAAATGGTTCGGCAAGAATGGTAGTACGGTCGAGTATCTTGCTGATGTCCAACTGCCGGTATCCTCTTCAACCATCAGGGCTGAGCTGTCCCAGGGCAGGATTCCAGCCATGCTACCGCCAGCGGTCTTTACGTATATAGAAAAGCACAACCTCTACGGCTGGCGGTCTTCCCCGTGAAATATATCGCCGATCTCCACATCCATTCCCTGTATTCGCGAGCCACGAGTAAGGCCAGCCATCTGCACGGATTGGCTGCCTGGGCTGCGATCAAGGGCATCAGCGTGGTGGGGACCGGTGATTTTACCCATCCCGGCTGGTTTGCCCATCTCCATCAGTATCTCGAAGCTGCGGAGCCCGGTTTTCTCCGCCTGAAACCCGACTCCAGTTTTGATTTCCAGGCGATGCTGCCTGCAGGTCTCCATCCCGCCAACTCGCCATTCGACATCCGCTTTGTGCTCAGCGCCGAAATCAGCTCCATCTACAAACGGGGCGGCAAGGTCAGAAAGGTTCACAATCTCTTGTATGCCCCGGATTTCGAATCGGTGCAACGGCTCAATGCGACCCTGGCAGGCATCGGCAATATTGCCTCTGACGGCCGTCCTATTCTTGGCCTTGATTCCCGCGATCTTCTTGAAATCCTGCTCGAAAAAGCTCCTGAAGGCTTTCTTGTCCCCGCTCATATCTGGACCCCCTGGTTTTCTCTGTTCGGTTCAAAATCCGGTTTTGACAGTATCGAGGAGTGTTTCGGCGATCTCAGCGAACATATCTTTGCCCTGGAAACCGGTCTTTCCTCCGATCCGGAGATGAATCGCCTCATCTCGTCTCTGGATAGTTGTACCCTTATTTCCAATTCCGATTGCCATTCACCGGCCAAACTGGGTAGGGAGGCTAATATTTTCACCACGGGTTTTGATTTTTTTTCCATGCGTGATGCGCTCCGTGCCCCGGTGAATGAGGAGGGCGAGCCGGTCTTTACCGCCACGGTGGAGTTCTTTCCGGAGGAGGGCAAATACCATTGTGACGGGCACCGTAATTGCGGCGTCTGTTTGCAACCGGAGGCCACGCGGCAGGTCGATGGTCTGTGCCCAAGCTGCGGCAAACCCCTGACTATCGGGGTTCTCCACCGGGTGATGGAACTGGCTGATCGCCCTCAGCCCGTGTATCCGTCCTGCAGCCCCAAGGTGCACAGTCTTATCCCTCTGCAGGAGATTGTCGGGGAGTTGTGCGGGACTGGTCCGGCCAGTAAAAAGGCTCTGGAGGGGTATGTCCGGCTGATCAATACCTTTGGTTCGGAGTTTTCGCTCCTCCTCGATACTCCTGGAGAGGCTATCAGGGCCAAGGGGCTTCCGCTGGTGGCCGAGGCGATTGAACGGGTCCGCGAGAACCGGGTAATCCGCAAGCCCGGATACGACGGCGAGTTTGGTACCATCAAGGTGTTCTCCGAAGGGGAACGCGCCGCCCTTAGCGGGCAGGGTCGATTGTTCGGTCCGGTCACCGGTGGGTCCCCAAAAAAAGCAAAGGAGCGCAACCTGCTCACGATCCCACCCAAGGCCGTAAAGCACGGGGCCGCGTCGGTTGCTAAAGACCTGAACAGTGAGCAGCAGCAGGTAGTGGACAGCGAGGCCGCCTTGATCCTTGTTCAAGCTGGTCCAGGAACCGGCAAAACCCACACCCTGGTCAGCCGGGTGCTGCGGATGACGGCAATCTCAAACCTGCCGTGCACAGTGATCACTTTTACCAACAAGGCGGCGGCCGAGGTCAGGGCGCGGCTGCAGGGAGCGATTACCGCCGGTGCCGCGCTGACGGTTGCCACCTTTCATGGCTATTGCCTGGCCCAGTTGCGGCGCGGTCTTCCTGGTCTGCAGGTTGTTGGGCCTGAGGAGCGGGCGGCTCTTTTCGATGCTTTGTTTCCTGAACTCAGCGAAAAGGCGCGGGGCGAAATGTGGCACACTCTCTCTCTTGAACAGCGTCATACGACAGACCAGATTGCTGCTCCAGAGTTGACCCGTTATTTTCAGGTGCTGGCAGAACGCTCAATGATCGATATAGATGCGGTGGTGCCGCGCACCGTGGTGTTGTTGCAACAGGGTGGAGCAGAGGCGGCTGCTATGCGGGCCGCTACCGGGCATCTCTTTGTCGATGAGTTTCAGGATGTCAATCAGGCTCAGTACGCCCTCGTCACTCTGCTGGCGCAAACAGCATCGGTCTTTGCCATCGGTGATCCCGATCAGGCAATTTACGGTTTCCGTGGTTCGGATCCGAAATGGTTCCATGCCTTTATCAGCGTGTTTCAGCCCGAATGCCATCAACTGATCCGGAATTATCGGAGCGCTCGCGTCATCGTCCAGGCAGCGGAGCAGTTAATCAGCCACAATCCCCATCCCCGACCGGTGGCTGCTATGCAGCCCGCAAACCAGCTGTCCGGGGCCATCTATTTGCAATCATGTGCCAGTCCAGAGAGTGAAGCTGCCTGGATAGCCGATCAGATTGAGTTGCAACTCGGGGGAACCTCGCACCGTAGTTTCGATCACTTTGAATCTGATGGAACTGAAAAGGTATCGTTTCGCGATATTGGCGTTTTTTACCGGACCTCGCGCCAGGCAGAGGCCTTAAGTACGGTGCTCACCGCCAGGGGGATACCCTTTCAGCTGGTCAATCTCGAGGCTTATTATTCCAAGGGCAATGGTCGTCTGCTCTATTACTGGCTGTTGCTGCTCGCCGGAATGGCCAGCATTGACCAGCAACTTATTCTGCTGGGGCAGGAGAAGGGGATCGGTAAGCAATCCCTGCTGAGTCTTCAAGGCGGCGTGCTGCCCTCGGGGCAACCCATGGAAACCGGTCCCATCCTTTCCAGGGACATTGCTCTGGGTGGGGCTGCCGGTGTTGCAATCGATCGCTTTCGCTCGCTGTATGAGCGGATGTTGGCACTTGCCTCGGAGCAGCCGGTGGTGACGGTGCTTCTTGCCCTGATGGATTATTACGATTTCGATCCACAAGATGCCGAGTTGAGACGATTACGGGAACTGGTCTTGACCTTCGGCGATTCGCTTGTTGCCTGTGCCACGCACCTCCAGACCTTCAGCGATTCAGTGATCTACGATGAACGCGCCGAGGCCGTGACCCTTTCCACCCTTCATGCCGCCAAGGGCCTTGAATTTCCAGTAGTGTTCATTGCCGGCGTCGAGGAAGGGCTACTGCCGATGGCGCCTCGGCAACAACAAAATGCCAGCGCCTTGCGAGAACATCTGGAAGAGGAACGGAGGCTTTTCTATGTGGGCATAACCCGGGCTGCAGCCACCCTCTATCTCAGTTGGTGTGCCCTACGTTCCTTGCACGGCGGATCCGCTGAACCCCGGCAACAATCGCGGTTTCTGGCAGAACTCCCGGCCAACTCTTTTTCTGTGCCACCGGTATGCCGGTTGGGAGCGGAGAAGCGGAAACCGACTCATCGACAACTCTCACTCTTTTCCTAATATGGACCAGCTGAAACTGTTGCAGACCAAGATTGTCGAACTGGAGGCAGAGGTAAAACGTCTTGAGCGGGACAATGCCAAGCTGCGGCAAAAAGCAAAGCAGGCCGACTCCGCCAATCAGGCCAAATCCGATTTTCTGGCCATGATCAGTCACGAGATCCGCACCCCAATGAATGGAGTGATCGGTATCAGCGAACTCCTGCTCGATACCGAACTGCAGCCGCGGCAAAAACATTTCGCTCAGCTCATTCGTGCCTCTGCAGCCAGCCTGATGACCCTGATCAACAATCTGCTTGATTTTAGCAAAATTGAGGCGAATAAGATGGCGGTGGATATCGAGCCGTTTGACCTGCTGGCCCTGCTCGAACAGTTGATGATCCTTTACCAGGTGACCGGCAAGGGGAAGGGCTTGACCTTGGTCACCAGCATCGATCCGCTTCTGTCCCAGTATTACTTGGGAGATGGGTACCGGTTACGGCAGGTGCTGGTGAATTTGCTCGGCAATGCTGTCAAGTTTACCGAACAGGGTACCATCTTGTTACGGGTCATTAGGGAAAAGAGCGGAAGGGAAGGTGATGTGCTCAGATTCGAGGTGCAGGATTCCGGGACAGGCATTGCGCCTGAAGCGATTAATAAGCTCTTTCTACCTTTTTCTCAGGTTGACAGCTCCTCGACTCGGCGGTACGGCGGTAGTGGTCTGGGACTCTCGATCTGTGCCAAGTTGATCAAGCTGATGGGGGGAGAACTCGGCGTGCAATCGGTTGTAGGAAAAGGTTCTGTTTTCTGGTTTACCCTGCCCTTGGCCCAAAGCTTGGCAAAGAGTAACGATGCTGTTGCACTTCAGGATTTGCCGGAGCTCCGTTTGCCTATTGCTATGGTTGAAGAACCTGCCGCGGCCTTGGAGCCGGATGGCAGAATCAGGTTATTGATTGTCGACGATGAGGAGACCAACAGGATTGTGATGAAGGAAACCTTCAGGAATACTGGGGTTGAGATCGTCACGGCCAGTAACGGTCAAGAGGCTATCGATGCTTGCCGTAAGTTCAGGTTCAATCTTATTTTGATGGATTGTCAGATGCCGGTTGTCGATGGATTCTCGGCAACCAGAACCATCCTTGAAGAAACGGCTGGAGACGCGCAAGGGCCAGCTATTGTCGCCCTCACCGCCGATGCAACCGCTGTCACCAAGAAACGCTGCCAGGAAGTGGGGATGGTCGATTATTTGGTCAAACCGGTTGATTTCAACAAACTGCAAGAGATTTTGTCTGATTGGCTGCCGGAACTGCAGACCTCTATCGTTCCTGGAACAGGAGGGAAAACTTTTGATGAAGCGCCCAAAGGACAGAACTCGGGCGGTGCTGTCATCAACACGGTTGTATTGGAGCGGTTACGGGAGCATGTCGGCAATATCGGTCCTGTAGCCGGTGTCTTCCTTCGTTCTTTGGAGCGACGCATCGCTGAGCTTGAACAGGCTATCCAACGTAACGATGCTGATGCGATCAATAAAGTGGCGCACACAATGAAAGGCAGCAGTAGTCAGTTCGGGGCGGAAGAGTTGACCCACCTTTGCCTGCTGGCTGAAAACATGGGCAAAAGCGGCAATCTCCAACAGATCGAGCGAATTTTTACGCAAATTGTAGCAGCAGTGGGCAAAGTAAAACGATTTTTAGCAGAACAGCTTGATTAATATTCATATATTCATACAATATTTAAAAACGTTGACCTGATAGGCATCCCTGCCAGCGGCGAGATTCCAAAGGCTGATAAGGGATTTTTTATTCTCCTCTCGATAATCGGCTGCTCAATGGCACAAATGAATGCGTAGCCTCTACTCTTATTTTGATTCTTTGTTATGACCGTATCTTTGTTGTCTGGCACAATCCCTGTTATCCTGATAGTCGATGACGACGAGGTTATGCGCATGCTCCTTCACCAGTTTCTGGAAGGTGAAGGCTATGCGGTCATCGAGGCTGAAAACGGTCACGCCGCTCTGGAAATTTTGGGAAAAGAGTCGATTGATTTGATCATTCTCGATATCGCGATGCCGGGTCTCGACGGACCCGAGATCTGTGCGCATATCTGTTCTTCCATGTCTGATCCGCCGCCGGTTCTCATGATCACCGCCCTGGATGACGAGAAAAGCATTGAGCGTTCCTATAACGCCGGTGCCGTCGATTATATCCGTAAGCCCTTGCGCTGGCCGGTCCTCAAGAATCGTATTCTCTTTATTCTAGGGTCGCATCGTGCCAAGCAGGAGCTCGAACTGCTTTCCAGAAATTACGAGATGATTCTCGACGCAGCTGCCAATGGTATCTGCGGTATTGATAGCAATCGATTGATCAGCTATGTCAATCCAGCGGCCCTTAAGATGTTGGGATACAGCAACGATGAGGTCAAAGGGCGCGACTGTCGGATGGTGTTTAAGGTAACCGCTTCCGGTGGGGATTTTGTCGAAGATTGCTGTCCCTACTTTGAGCAGCAGGACATAAATGACACCATCTGTTACGATGAAGGAAGGATGCAACGCAAGGATGGTACCAGCTTTCCGGTGGACTTCCGTTCAACGCCGATCAAGCAGAACCAGCGACTGAAGGGCGGTGTGCTGGTCTTTCAGGATATAACGGAACGTCATGAAGCGGCGGAACTCATTCGCTACATGGCCAACCATGATCCCCTTACCAATCTGCCCAACCGTAACTATTTCCGGAGGCGTCTGCCTCAGGCCATCTCGCTGGCTAATCGTCATGGGCGGTTACTCTGCTTGCTGTTCATAGATCTGGACCGGTTTAAACCAATCAACGACCAGTTCGGCCACGGGGTTGGCGATATCGTCCTTATGCAGGTCGCCGCACGGTTGCGTAGCACCCTGCGGACCTCAGATTCTGTTTGCAGGCTGGGGGGGGACGAATTCGTTATCCTGCTGGAAAGTACGGAATCTCTGGAAGGCGCCATCCTGGTCGCGCAGAAATCTATCGAGTCGCTCAACGAGCCGATAGAGGCGGGCGATCACATCTGCTTTATTGGGGCAAGCATCGGCATATCGGTCTTCCCTAATGATTGCCACGATGCAGAGACCATGCTCCGTCATGCCGATATCGCCATGTACGAGGCCAAGAAAAAAGGCCGCAACTGCTGGCAGATCTACAGCGACTGAGAGAGCTGAAGCTGTTTAGGTTGCTCAGGCTTGTAGTCTGTTAGGTGGCATCGTAGATATAAAGACGTGTAATTATCCGCTTGAGTCACCAGCTCTGGCAAGGTGCGAACGAAATTACTACGTACTCAACCCTGCAGCTGGTTTTAGGGAGTCCCTGACAGCCTAAAGACCTACAGCCTATTTTACTGAGTCGTTACAGGTTACAATCCCTGGGCAATCGTCCGGATAATATCCGACTTGCCGATCACTCCCACCAGCTTCCCCTGCTCCATCACCGGCAAGGTATGGATCTTCTTCTCGGCCATCAGAGTCGCCAACTCTTCCAGTCCTGTTTCGGGAGTCACACAGACAAGATCGTGGGAGCAGATCTCACCGACCTTGGAACCAGCGATCTTTTTCAGTTCTTTTTCCATTTTCTCCGGACGTTCGAGAAAGAGAAAGGCATCAAGAATGGCAACAGCCGTCGGAAGGTGCACCTTTTTGTTCTGGAAGATCAGGTCGCTCTCGGTGACCACGCCGATCACTCCCCCTACCTCATTGACCACTGGCGCTCCGCTGATACTGTTCATCAGAAGAAGCGTGGCCAGTTCGCGTACTGTGGCGTTCTCGTTGACCGTAATTACTTCGCTGGTCATGATATCTTTCGCTGTTAGCATAGTTTCTCCTATTGAGGTTGAGAGGTGCATATTCCAATGACCTGAGGCAGCATCTGCGCCACTTCGGAGGCCGTGAATCCATACGGACGGGAACGTGCAATGTGGTCGGCGGACAAGCCATGGAGATATACTCCCAGGCAGGCAGCATTCCAGGGTGAGTATCCTTGTACCAGCAGGCTGCCGATGATTCCGGCGAGGACATCGCCCATCCCTCCGGTTCCCATTCCTGGATTGCCGGTGGTGTTGATTGCCCACTCGCCGCTGGCGGCAGCCACCACGGTTCCGGCACCCTTGAGCACGGTGATCATCGGTGGCAGTTCATTTTCGGTTGGAGCGTTGAGCCATTGGGCAGCCCTGAGCCGGTCCTTTTGGACCTCATCGATGGTGGTTGCCAGTAGACGGGCCATCTCGCCCGGATGGGGCGTGAAAATCCTCGGTCCGGCCGGACGGCGGATCACTTCCGGATGCGACGCCAGGATATTGAGGGCATCGGCGTCCACCACTTGCGGCGCACCGTTTTCACTATACAACCGGAGCACCAATTGCGCTGTTGCTTCTTCTGTGCCAATGCCGGGACCGATAACCAGACCGTTTTTGCCTTGGGCGATGGCCATGATCCGGTCCAGGTCATCAATGGAGAGGAATTTTCGGGAGGCGGGCAGGGCCACAGCCATCGACTCGGCGTTAGCGGTTGCAAAGATGGGGTACAGATCCTGCGGTACCGCAAAAGTTACCAGCCCTGCGCCGCTGTGCAGGGCGCCGCGTCCGCAGAGCAGAGCAGCTCCGGTTTTTCCTTCGGAGCCGGCGAGAATGAGGAGATGGCCGTTGGCACCTTTGTGCGCGGTGAGGGCGCGTTGCTGAAGCTGGGCAGTGATGCTGCTGTCGAGGACAGAACCGTTCAGCTTGGCGTTCGCGACGATTTTTGTGGGAATGCCGATGTCAATCCGCATCAGTTGGCCGACGTTGGGGCCGCCGTGGTGATACTGACCAGGCTTGGGCAGGCCATAGGTTATGGTCAAATCGGCGTGCACTGCACTGCCGAGGATCATGCCGGTATCGCTGTTGAGGCCCGAGGGAAGGTCAACGGCAACGACCGGAAGATGATGCCGCTCACGTAGCATATTGATGCAGGTGATGACCTCGAGAAAATGGCCGCTGACTTTCCGTTCCAGGCCTGTACCGAAGAGGGCGTCAACTAGGCAATGCACCGGATGCATTCGGTGTAAAGTAAGGACTGTGTCAATCAGGGCCACTGATTTTTCAGAGTCGTCAACAACCAGGTAAGGGAGGCGGAGTCGTTTGAGGATGGCATAGTTGAGCTCGGCATCACCTCTTAGCTGTTCTGGGTCGAGCAGGAAAAAAACAAAGGGAAACGCACCCAGGCCATGCACCGTCCGCGCAATGACCAGACCGTCGCCGCCAT
>CAITZN010000584.1 GCA_903896915.1 uncultured bacterium | reverse complement strand
GGACCGTACTGGCGCTGGAGGAAACCAAACTTCGCAAGGAGAGAGATTCCTGGATTGCCGGTGACCTCTGGATCTTTCGGCTTGATACACCAAGCAGCCACCTCCACGTTCAATAATCGACTCTGGATTTTTTCCGATCAGATTACTTCAACCCCCAGGGGGCTTTCCAAGCAACACTTGGTATAAAATACACCAGTGCCCCCCATTCCTGCTTTACATTGATAGCTCATCTTGCTTATGTTACTAATATATCAGGCTGAGAAGTACATCCTGTCAAACACTCAAGGAGGAAAACCACATGAAGAAAATGCTCACCATCACCTGCTCGTTCATCATCGCCTCAGCCTTCTCCAGTGCCACCTTAGCCGCTACTAATCTTGATAATACCAAGCGAAAAATCCCACCCCCTACGAAACAACAAACATTGAAACCTAAGGAAGCAAGAGTTCCCGACAGTAACTATACAAACAAGAACAAGCAACAAACTGAGGAGAAAAAGAAAAATAACAACCAAAATTATGGACAGAAGGTGGAAAAGAAAGACGATCCACCAAAAAAATAAAGATAACCACCAACACATCACGGACTGCAGATTTCCAGGGAGATAACAAATGCACAAACCCATGCGGATGACCCCGACCGTTCTGGCGGTGGTAATGGCTCTTTTCTGTTGTTCTGGCGTGGCCTTTGCTGAGGGAGGCGGACAAAAAATCGACCCCTGTGCCCTCCTGGCCAAAGCCGAAATTCAAGCCGTGGTCGGCCAGAACGTCGGTGGCGGCGCCTTGAACACCAAGGCCAACGTGACAGCGGGTGCCCTTTGCGAATATAAGGTTGGTGATTTTGGGGCGTTCAGCATGCTGGTCAAGACGACCGGCCCTGGCGAAACCGCTGACCGGACAATGACCGAACTTAACAAGATGAAAATAGCCACTTCTGAAGTTCCGGGTCTTGGAGACCGCTCATTCTTCTCAAGCCCTGGTTATGGCATGATCCAACTCAACACCTTCAAAGGCCCTAACTACCTGATCATTACCATAATGGTCTCTGGGGCCACCGAGACCGCTCAAAAAACCCAAGCCGAAATACTGATGCGGAAGGCACTGGCAAAAATCTGATTTCCGCACCAGAACGCGCAGGGGCAAGGAATTATGCTTGAACCGAGCTACACAATCAAACCAATCGGGGTCATTCGCTCCGACCTGGCCACTCGAGAGAACGCTCCCCACCAGGGACATGAAGGCGCGCCTGATGCCTGGCTCGATTTGCATCCGACCTTTGCAGAAGGCCTTAAAGGCATTGCTGTGGGCAATGAAATTATTGTCATTACCTGGCTGCACAAGGCACGTCGCGACATACTCAAGGTGCATCCGCGCCGGGATACCAGTAGACCACAGGCTGGCGTCTTTGCAACACGGTCTCCCGACCGACCAAATCCCCTGGGCCTGCACCGGGTTACGGTTCTAGATATCCAAGAAAACAGATTAAAAGTCGGTCCGATGGAAGCAATTGATGGCACTCCTATAATCGATATAAAATCAGTGCTCCGACACTCTCCTGACGCATAGTGACAGCATGCAATACAGTGATAAGAAGCCAAAATATTTCTGCCTACCTTTTTTTTTTCTTATTGATGATAAAAGTATAATAAAAACTATAGAACTCGAAGCAGAGAGGAGGGATGCATGGAAAAGAAAACAACACGTTGGGATGACATCCCTTCGCTGGATGGGATGGGGGTGGAATGGGATTATAAACCGGAGACCTCCCTCGGTAAACGAGCTTTTGTCCGCATTAACGCTGCAGACATCTCGGGACTGTTTGAAGTAAAAGAAATTTTCGTCAAACTTGCCACCGCCCAACAAACCCACACTGGCCGCCTGCTTGATATCAGCAAAGGCGGGATTTCCTTGAGTCTTTCGGTAGCACTTGAGGAAAACCTTCCGGTGAAGATTGGCTTTTTTCTTGGCTCGACTAAGGTCGTTTCCAAGGCGGTAATTCGACATACCCGCCAAGAAGGCGAACTCTATACGACGGGAATCAAATTCATTGATCTCAATGAGGAATCAGCTGAATATATTGGCGGGCTCTACGCATCAAAAATTCTCCACCACACCATCTGAGCAGTGCCAGGTGAACCACTTTACCACGCTGTCCGCATAACCCCTATCAGCAGCAAACTTTACCAGGCGAGGATGATGG
>CAITZN010000583.1 GCA_903896915.1 uncultured bacterium | reverse complement strand
GCATTCCCATGTTCATGCTCAATGGCCGACTTTCGGAACGGTCATCGAGCCGTTATCGGTGGATACGTTCCTTGATGCGTCCGCTGCTGGAGGGGTTTCAATCGGTTGCGGTTATCAGCGAGGCCGATGGACAGCGTTTTCTCAGCCTGGGAGTCTCTGCATCCCGGATAGAGGTTTGCGGCAATCTGAAATATGATATGCCGGCCGCGCATCTGGAACAGATACGCATTGAGTACCGCAAGCGTTTGGGGGTTTCCAACCAGGCCGTTTTTATTTGCGGATCCACCCATGATGGAGAGGAGGAAATGCTGTTGCCAGTTTTTCAGCGGTTGGCAGCCTCGTTGCCGGTGATCTGGGTGGTCGCTCCACGGCACTTAGAGCGATTGTCGGCGGTTGAGGCATTTTTTCGCCGTTCCGGCCTTGCCTTTGACCGGTACTCGGATCTCGCGATCAAGGATCGTTTGGCTGAGGTAGTTCTCGTTGATACTATGGGCGAACTCGCCGACCTGTATGCCTGCGGCGATTATATTTTCTGCGGAGGCAGCCTGGTTGAGCAGGGCGGTCACAATATCATGGAAGCTGCTCGCTGGGGCCGTCCCGCTTATTTCGGGCCACATATGAAGGATTTTAGTGATGCCGCCGAGTCGCTGACAACAGCAGGTGGCGGCTTTCAGGTGGCGAATGCCTCCGAGTTGGCCTCGCTACTACTGCATCATCACAGCCATTCTGAGGCGTATCAATCGGCCTGCGCTAAGGCGGCAACCATCGCTGCGCAACAGAGGGGCGCACTCGAGCGTCAGGCGGGGATAGTTACGCAATTGCTGGCAGCAGGAAAGGAAGTTGCAGTGGGGCGCTCTTTTTCGTCCTGATGCAACTGGCGATATTGGTTGGCGTGCTTATCATGAACACTGCCGCTGGTTCATTTCAGCAGGGCAATATCATGTCGCTTCATTTGTAACTGTTTGAGAATAACTAATATAAGACCGGCGTTTCGCTATTTATTAGGGAAGAAATGAAAGCATTAATCGGACTTGAAGACGGCACAGTGATGACCGCACGTTCCTTTACCGGTTCTGGTGAAGCTGTGGGGGAAATTGTGTTCAACACCAGCATGAGTGGCTACCAAGAGGTGCTGACCGATCCCTCCTACACCGGTCAGTTGGTTACTATGACCTTTCCGTTGATAGGAAATTACGGCGTTAACCCAGACGACATGGAGTCATCCGGCGTCCACCCGCGTGCTTTTCTTGTGCGCGAGTACCAGGGGATGCCGAGCAACTACCGATCTACCGGCAATCTTGCTGATTTTCTTCGGCAATACGGCGTGCTGGGGGTTGAGGGTCTCGACACCCGGATGTTGACTCGAATGATCCGCACCACCGGGGCCATGAAGGCGGTGATCTCCACGGAAGATACGGACGGCGCCTCTCTGGTTCGGCGTGCCCGGGAATGGCCGGGGTTGGTTGGCCGTGATATGGTGGCGAGAGTGGCCGGCACCGAAAGCTATCGATGGGAGCAGAATGCACCGGTACCAGGTAGCGGTTTTCCCGAGGTCGCCGGCGCCCGGTTCAAGGTCATTGCCTATGATTTCGGCATCAAATACAATCAGCTCCGCCTCCTGACGCAAAAGGGGTGCCGGGTGCTGGTGATGCCAGCGACCACCTCGGCTGAAGAAGTGCTGGCTCTGAAGCCCGATGGGGTCTTCCTCTCCAACGGACCGGGCGATCCGGCCGGAGTCCGCGGTGTAGTTGGCAATATCCAAAAGCTTTTGGGGCAATTGCCCATTTTTGGCATTTGTTTGGGGCATCAGATGCTCGGGCTTGCCTATGGCGGCACTACGTATAAACTCAAATTCGGTCACCGGGGCGGCAACCAACCGGTCAAGGATCTGCTCACCGGCAAGGTAGAGATCACTTCGCAGAACCATGGTTTTTGCGTCGATCCAGCCAGTCTGCCTCCGTCCGTCGAGGTCACCCATATCAACCTCAACGACGGCAGCCTCGAAGGGATGCGTCACCGCGAGTGGCCGGCCTTTTCGGTGCAGTATCACCCTGAATATGCGCCGGGTCCCCATGATGCCGAATATCTTTTTGACCGGTTTATTCAATTGATGGAGCAGGCGAGCTGCTAGCTCGGCGGGAAAGGAATAATAACGATGCCTAAGCGCACAGATATACATAAAATACTTATCATTGGTTCCGGGCCGATCATCATCAGTCAGGCCTGTGAGTTCGATTATTCCGGAGCCCAGGCGGTCAAGGCCCTCAAGGAAGAAGGGTACGAGGTCGTGCTGATCAATTCCAATCCGGCTACGATCATGACTGATCCCGAACTGGCGGATCGGACCTACATCGAGCCGATCACCCCTGAATGTGTGGCCAAGGTCATTGAGCGAGAGCGGCCCGATGCCCTGCTACCCACACTGGGAGGCCAGACCGCGTTGAATGTCGCGATCAAGGTCGCCGAGATGGGCATCCTGGAAAAATACGGGGTGGAAATGCTGGCCGCGAACATCGATGTTATTCGCAAGGCCGAGGGGCGCGAGGAGTTTCGCGATGCCATGCGCAAGATCGGCCTCAAAGTGCCGGAATCTGCTATTGTCCACACCCTGGAAGAGGTCTTGGCGGCTGCTGAACAGCTCGGTTTCCCCATCATTGTTCGGCCAAGCTTCACCTTGGGCGGGACCGGCGGCGGGGTTGCTTATAACCGTTCTGAACTCATCCGCATGGCCACTGGCGGGATCGATCTGTCCATGACCAACGAGGTCATGCTTGAAAGGTCTTTGCTGGGCTGGAAAGAGTATGAGTTGGAAGTGATGCGAGACCGCAAAGACAACGTCGTCATCATCTGCTCGATCGAGAATATTGATGCCATGGGCGTCCATACCGGCGATTCCATCACTGTGGCCCCTGCTCAGACGCTGACCGACCGGGAATATCAGGAAATGCGGGATGCCGCCATCGCTATCATTCGCGAGATCGGGGTGGAGACCGGCGGTTCCAATGTCCAGTTTGCGGTCAACCCCGTCGATGGTGAGTTGATGGTGATCGAGATGAACCCCCGTGTTTCTCGTTCTTCGGCCCTGGCGTCCAAGGCCACCGGCTTCCCCATCGCTAAAATTGCTGCCAAGTTGGCCGTTGGTTATACCCTCGATGAGATCAAGAACGATATCACCCGGGAAACCTATGCCTCCTTTGAACCATCGATCGACTACTGCGTGGTCAAAATTCCCCGCTGGACCTTTGAAAAATTTCCTGAGGCCGAAGATATCCTGACCACAGCGATGAAGTCGGTGGGTGAGACCATGGCCATTGGCCGGACCTTCAAGGAGGCCTTCCAGAAGGGGATGCGTTCTTTGGAAGTTGGGCGGATGGGCTTTGGTTTTGATGGCAAGGAAGATATGTCAGCCCTGCATCAGGACGACCTGGAACGGGGATTGAACCGGCCCAATTCAAAGCGGATCAGCCAGATCTTTGAGGCCTTGCGTCGAGGGATGACGATTGCACGCATCTATGAGCTCAGCCAGATTGATCCATGGTTCCTGCATAATTTCAAGCAATTGGTGGACAAGGGCGAAGAGATTCGGGGGCGAGGCTTTGTCGGTCTTGACCGCGATTTTCTCTATGAGGTTAAGCAGCACGGGTTCTCCGATGTGCAACTGGCCCACCTGACCGGGACTTCTGAGGATGACATCCGTACTCTGCGCAAAGATCTGGGCCTGGTGCCTGCCTACAAACTGGTCGACACCTGCGCCGCTGAGTTCGAATCGTACACCCCGTACTACTATTCCACTTATGAACAGGAGGACGAGTCCAAGCGGAGTGATCGTAAGAAGATCATGATCCTCGGCGGAGGCCCCAACCGGATCGGCCAAGGGATCGAGTTTGATTACTGCTGTGTTCACGCTGCTTTTGCCCTGCGCGAGATCGGAGTTGAGTCGATCATGGTCAACTCCAATCCGGAAACCGTGTCTACCGATT
>CAITZN010000582.1 GCA_903896915.1 uncultured bacterium | reverse complement strand
GGGGAGATCTGGAATCGACGGAAAAACGGCGAGATTTATCCGGAATGGCTCACCATCAATGCTGTACGCAATGATCAAGGGAAAATTGTGAACTATGTTTCGATTTTCCATGATATCACCGAATTGAAACGGCAGCAGGAAGCCCTTGAGCATCAGGCTCAGCACGACGCCCTTACCGGCCTGCCCAATCGGGTTCTGCTCAACGACCGCATGCAAATGTCTCTCGCTCGAATGAAGAGGTCAGGTAAAAAAGTGGCCTTGCTTTTTCTTGATCTGGACAATTTTAAACATGTCAATGACGGCTTTGGCCATCCCGCTGGCGATAAACTGTTGATAGATTTGTCACGTCGCTTGAAAGCGCAGTTGCGGGCCGGAGATACCCTGGCTCGGCAGGGTGGTGATGAATTTCTCGTTCTCCTGCCCGAGGTGGAAGGTGTCGATGATGCCAGTGTGATAGCGATGCGTCTGCTTGAGAGCATTCAGCACCCTTTTTACCATCAGGAAACCGAGTATTATGTCACCGCCAGCATCGGGGTCACGATCGCTCCTAACGACGGTAACGATCCCGACACCTTGATAAAGAATGCCGATATGGCGATGTATCGGGCGAAGAAGCTTGGGCGCAATAACTTTCAATTTTTCACGCCTGAACTGGATGGGCAGGCGCATCGCCGTATTTCTCTGGAATCGCAACTGCGGAAAGGGCTCGAGCTGGAAGAGTTCGAATTGCACTATCAGCCGTTGGTGAGCAGTGCGTCCGGCGCTGTCATCGGGGCGGAAGCCCTGATTCGGTGGCGGCATGAGGGCCGACTCATTGCTCCCAGCGAATTTATCCCCTTGGCTGAAGAATCCGGGCTGATCCTCCCCATGGGGGAATGGGTGGTGAAAACAGCCGCAAGGCAGGCGGTGAAATGGCAGAATGATGGCTATGATCTCAATATATCGGTAAATATATCATCGCGGCAGTTTGCGGGGCAGGATCTGGTGGGATTGTTGCGGGAAGTGCTGGCGTCAACCGGGTTGCACTCGGGCAGGCTCTATTTCGAAATTACCGAATCCCTTCTCATGGACGATATTGTCAAGGCTCGGAAGATATTAGGTGAATTGCGGGAACTGGGCGGCAAATTTTATCTCGACGATTTCGGCACAGGGTATTCTTCGCTCTCCTACCTCAAGCGTCTGCCTCTTGATGGCCTGAAGATCGATCGTTCTTTTATCCGTGATATCAGCACCGATGCCGACAGCAGAGCGATTGCCGCGGCGATTGTTTCGCTGGCGGAGACCCTGAACCTGGCCATTGTCGCCGAAGGTGTGGAAACAGAGGAGCAGTTGGCGATCCTTCGCAGCATGAGTGAAAATCTGATCATTCAGGGGTACCTGGCCAGCCCGCCTGTTCCGCCGGATCTTTTTGAAACCTTTCTCCAGCCAGGGTGTTTTGCTGTTGCCTGGCGAAGCTCAACCTGCCTAATATAGAACATGCCCCGACCCTTCCCTATGCCTGGGACGCACGAGGCAGAGGGCGTGGATGTTGAGGGAGACTGCCTGAAATGTATTCTATCTGGCTATGGGCTTTCTGCTCGTGGTTTGGAGGTGGGCATTTTCTTACCCCTGGTAGAGCACAAATCGATTTCCTCCGTGCGTCTTGGCGAGGTACATGGCGCTGTCTGCACACTGCATCAACCCTTCCGCATCCGTGGCATGATCAGGGTAAAATGCAATGCCGATACTGGCTGAGATGTCGATATGGTGCTGATCAATCAGAAAGGGTTGGTCCACCGCCAGGCGAATCTTCTCCGCTACCGACACCGCATCGTGGCCATCCTTGATGACCGGAAGCAGTACGACAAATTCATCGCCGCCGAGCCGCGCCAGGGTGTCAGCAGCGCGCACCTCTCCTTGCAGCCTTGTTGCCAGCTCTTGCAGCAGATGATCTCCCACAAGATGGCCTAGATTGTCATTGACAGGCTTAAACTTGTCCAAGTCGAAAAAAATCAACACCAGTTGGCCGCGATCACGGTGCGCCTGGCGAAGCCCTTGGCGTAGACGGTCAAACAGCAAGGCCCGATTGGGCAGACCGGTCAGCAGGTCGTGATGAGCCAGGTGAGCAATGCGTTCAGCTTCGACACAATACTCGGTGATGTCGGAGAAGCCTGTCACCAGGTGCAAAATCTGACCAATATCGTCCCGCACTTGGTTGATGGACAACCAGGCGACAAATATTTCACCGGTTTTGCGGCGATTACGTACCTCCCCCTCCCAGTGCCCTTGGGTCGCCAACGACTGCTGCAGCATCTGGTAAAATTCGTCATTATGATACCCGCTGGCCAGCAGGGAGAAATCAGCGCCAAGGGCCTCTTCGGTACTGTAACCTGTGATGCGGGTAAATGCCGGATTGACCGCAATAATGCGCTGCTCCGCATCGGTTACCATAACGGCCTCAAGGACAGTTTCGAACACAGTGGCGGCGAGCCTTTCGTATTCACTCCGTCGTGCTGCTTCTTGGGCTGTGGCAACACGCTTTTCCCGCCGATACAGAACTGTGGCCAGATTCGTCATGCCCAGCAACACCACACCAACGAGCAACAATAGTCTTCCGCTCTCCCTTTGCCAATTTTCCAGAGCTCGATTCCGATACAGATGGGTCACCACCATTAACGGAAACTGGCGAGAGACGCGAAAAGCGGTAAAGGTTTTCTGCTGCCCGTTATTCCCGCCTTGGTAGCTGCCGATTTCAGATTCTTGCAGCATCTGTGCAATAAGCTTGTCGGGGTGCTGCTCGCCCGGCAGAGAAAGTTTACCACTGGTCATCAGGGTTAACCGATCATAGCGCAAAATTTCGACGAAACCGGTTTCGGCGGGCAACCACTGGCTGCAGTAGCTGATAAAAAAATCCGGATTGAGAGCTACCACTAACCGCACGTCGCCATTTTTGTATTGCCCGCGACAGAGAACCGGAACAAAACCAAGGCCTGTGGCAGGGCGAGGGTAGTCAAGGACTACAGGGGCTCCTTCGTCAAAATCTCGTCCGGACCAGGGGCTGCCGATACGTAGGTACGTGACGAGGGAGGCTGCGACATGAGGGAAATATTCTCCGGTGTCAATTTGCCGTCCAAGGTTACCGGAATTGGAACTGGCAATGATACGGTCCGTAGCGTCGAGTACTGACAGGGAACGGAGGAAAGGGGTTTGGCGGAGGATACGACGGAAAAGTTCATCAATGTTTTCCGGTGTCGACTCAGCCGATCCGGCAGCGATAAAATCAGCAAGCCTCTGGATGGTTTCTAAACTGCGGGTAAGGTGTTCTTCAAACGCACGAGTGTGCAAAGAGCTGAGTTCAAGAGCCTCGTTGACGGCTGCATTTTTCTGTCGCTGGATGACATAGGCCGTGGCGGTGCCTGCCGCAAAGATGGTCAGGGTAATCAGTGTCAAGAAGACAATGTTGGTGCTCAGGGCACGGCGAAGGGTCATCAGGAGCTGGCCTTTGACTCAGTCGAGTTTGGCAATTGCTTCAAGCCGGTGGCGCTTGGCCGTCTCAAGCAGACGACCATCCTTCTTGATTGTACGAATAAAGTTTTCGATCCGTTCATACCAGCGATCATCGCCGGGAGCCATTGCGTAGGCATAGGGGGTGAGATGATAGCCCGTCGGTGGGGGAGGGATCAGACGGGCCCAGTCGGAATTAGCCAGCATCCGTTGACTGTATGGGTAGTCGGTCATGAAGACATCGGCGCGCCCTGATTCCACCTCTTGCTCGCGAGCAAAAGGGGTGTCCAGCGCTACTAGTCGTGCTTGGCGAAGCCGCTCCCGCATCACCGGCTCGTGGTAGGTTCCTTTGGCCACCGCCACCACCACGCCGGGCTGATCAATGTCAGCCCATTTCTGAAGGTGACGGTTGCTCCGAGTGGTCACTGCATAGACATCACTTTGCAGATGAGGTTGGCTGAAACGGAGTTTTTCAGCGCGGGTCGGGGTAATGCCGATGGCAAACATGGCGATGTCGCAACGGTCGTTGGTGACATCCTCGATGAGCCTGGCAAAGGAACTGTCGACAAATTCAACTCGAACCTCCGGGCCCAGGTCAAACGCCAGCTCCTGGGCCAGATCAATGTCAATGCCGGCAAGTTGCTGGGTCTTCGGGTTTCGGTAGCTGATTCCGTAATAATCCGGCCAGATACATACCCGCAACTGCCCGGTTTGCAGCACTTTTGTCAGTCTGTCCGAAGGTCCGGCAGGTTCAGCATGTACAAGCGGGATTGATACCAGCAAACAAAACATCAAGAGAAGTAACACCCTTTGTTGCATTTTGTCTCCTTTACGGTTTCTGGTACCATCGGTTTTCCAAAACTGCAACAGTCTCACTGGCCCTGATTCCCGTGATCATCTTCAGAGGTGTAACAGGCGAGGTGAAATCTGGGAATTCAATGAACAGCACCTCACAATCTCTGTTTACTGAATCCCCAATTTTGGCGGCTTCCCCTATTATTGTCACATTTTGCGGTACAATTCCAGGACGCGTTCTCGGGTCATGATGTTCTGCCAGTCCTTGCCGAAACAGTTTTCCCAGAGCGGGGCCAGGCCAAGAGCCACGGTGGTCATAGTTTCCAGCGACTGGTCGTCAAGACCTTTGGTGAGGTTGCGCGGGAGCTGAATATCGTGCTTGGCCATCATCTGGCGGAATTCCTTGACCCCTTGCGGATAGACATCTTCGAGATAGTCGAAGGTGATGCAGCAGCCGATGCCGTGGTGGGTGCCGAGCACAAAGGAAAGGCCGTAGGACAGGGCATGGCAGGCCCCCACCTGTGAGTAGGCGATGGACATGCCCCCGAAATAGGAGGCCATCATCAGCTTGTCGTCCTTGTCGGGATGATCCTCGAGAAAGACCTGGCGGCAGAGCTCGATTGATTTCTCGCCGTAGGCGCGGCTGAACTCGTTGAGAAAGGTGCCTTCCAGCGACTCGACGTCATGGATATAGCAATCCATGCCGGTGTAGAACCATTGATCTTTGGGCACATCCTTGATCAGCTCCGGGTCGAGCAGGATCTGGTCGAAAAGGGTGTAGTCGGAGTTGATCCCCAATTTTTTTACCGGACCGGTGAGGACAGTGGTGCGGGAGATCTCCGCGCCGGTGCCGGACAGGGTGGGTACGGCAACATGGTAGACGGCTGGGTTTTTAATCAGATCCCAGCCTTGATAATCGGCGGCTGTTCCGGGATTGTTGAGCATGAGCGAAACCGCCTTGGCAATATCCATGGCGGCGCCGCCGCCAATGCCAATGATGCCGTCGGGTTTGCGCAGGTTGTAGGATCGGAGCTGGGCGGTCAGGTAATCGATGTAGTCGGTTTTCGGCTCATCATCGACATTGACCAGGAGCACTCGGTCACCCTTGTGCAGTGGCAGCCGTTTTTCTAGTTCACTGTCCTTGAAGACATCGTCGAGGACGAACACCATGTAGGAATCCGGAGCAACCCGTTTCTCCTCGAGGATATCCCCCAGTTGATTGAAGGAGCCGCGGCCAAAAATGATCTGAGGGACTATTTTGAAATTTCTGTACATCGGATATGGTACCAGAGTGAAGTTGGCGGTAGGCCTATCGGTAGTGAGAACAGCATCACTGCAACAAGCGATTGTTATCTGGCCGCTGACACTATCCGCCCGGATATCGAAACGAGGACGAGGCACGGCGAGAAGGGGGGGTAAATGCCTCAATTTCGGCATGTTACATCGTAAATTGATTATTTACCAGATGGTGGGGTAAAACTCAAGAATGATTTAACACCTTGGAGCGTGAGATCTGTGTCCCGCCCGAAGACAGGAGCAGGGGGAGTGATGAAGGAAATCGAAATCTTAAATAAGGCGCTGTATGCCGATATCCCGCAGGGGGTATTGTATCATTATACGACCTTTGCCGGATTGCTCGGCATCGTCAAGAGCCGGGCGCTGTGGGCTAGTGACATCCGCTATATGAACGATTCTGCTGAGCTGCGGCATACTGCGGATCTGATCAACATGGAGGTGCGGGAACGGATCGACGGTGGTCATCCCAATCCGCACCTGTTGACGCAATTCGTCGACTGGGTGTCACATCGCATCACCAGCGGCCACATGCTGTTCGGCGCCTCCTTTCGTTCGCAGGGCAATCTGCTCAGTCAGTGGCGGGGGTACAGCACACCGGGCAAGGGCGTCAGTCTCGGTTTCCGTCCGGAGTATATTTTGCAATGTGCCGAGAAACAGCACTTCATGGTGGGCAGGTGCATCTATGAACCCGCCAAGCAGCGGCAGCTGATTCGGCAGGTGGTCGATGCGGTGGAAACATTGGCTAGTAGATTGGTGGTCGGGGAGCGAACGGCCGCCGAACGCACCGTGCTGTATCACGAGACCTTTGCCAAGATGGAAACCGATCTGCTGCGGATCGCGGCGATCTTAAAGCATCCCTCGTTTCATGAGGAAAAGGAGTGGCGGATCGTTTCCCCAATAATTGCCAACAATGCCGAGGCACCGATCTTGTTCCGAGAAGGGCACGCCATGCTGGTTCCGTATATCGAATTTGACATCGGCCTGGGTGCTGCACCGCTTGCCATGGACCATCTTTTCCTCGGTCCGACTGCGAACAGCAATATTTCAATGAATTCACTGAAGATGTTTTTGGAAAAAAACGGGATCATTCCCAAGCGCGGTATCGATTACTGCCAGATTCCCTTTCGTCAGCGATGAACCACTATTTGCCCTAATCGACCGGGCTTGCCGTTCCGCGGTCAGATGAATTTTTCCTGCTCTATCCAGCTCCTGGTACCCAGTGAGGTGCAGGACATGCTGGCGACTTCGGCGGCCCGTTCAAGGCTGACGAGAAAATCATTCTGCAGGATATAGTGGCAGAATGCACCATGGAAAATGTCGCCGGCACCCAGGGTGTCAACGGCTTTGATCCGCATGACGGGCACTTCAGTGGTTTTGCCTTGGCAATAGGCGATGATCGGTGCCTCATCCCTGGTGATAGCGATATTCTCGATACCCATGCTCTTCAGGTAAGCGATCACGCTTGTCGAGTCGTTGCATCCTGGAGCGGCAAAAACATTTGAGCAGACAGCGTAATCAACGAAAGGCAAAAGCGTTTCCAACCCTTCCTTCCAGCTGCCGCCATCAAGGACAACCGGAATGTGCCGTAGTCTTGCCCATTCTGCCATTTGTATCGCCTGCGGCAGGTAGTAGCCGTCGAGCAGGAGAATATCGGCATCCTCCAGTATCGACGCATTGATGGCGTCAGGCCTGAGCTTGCGGAAATCGGTGTTAGAGCTGACGATACTTCGTTCACCGTTTGACAGGTCAACCATGATGGCTGAAAGAATCGGCGGCCGTTTGGGTTGGTCGGTGCTGTCGATCAGCTCTACTTGATGCTCGGCGAGATCCTTTTTTGCTATACGGGCAAGGAGATGGCGGCCGAGCCCGGTGATCAGAGCGGCGCGGTTGCCAAAGGCAGCAAAGGTGACTGCGGCATTCGTGGCTGGCCCGCCGGCAAAGGACTGTTGCCGTTCCGCCTTCAATTTCTGGTTATTGTAGGGATGATGCGGTACGTAATAAACGATATCGGCCGTTATCAGGCCGAGGAAGATGCCTTTGGTCATAGTCGGATAGAGTCAGTTAGAAGGGAATAGGTCGGTAAAAAATTGGGACCATAATAGCCGGAATTATGGAAAAAGGCAGTATCTCTATGAAGGAAATATCAATTTTCCAGCGGAAAAAGCAGGTCACCGCGCTTCCCCCTGACGGGAATTATACACTATAGCTTGGCTGGCTGCAAAGATCCTGAAATTCGCCAGGGCCTCTTCACGCAGGATATCCTCGGTTAACGCAATCCCTCGAGTGGCCAGCTCCAGCCGCCAATCAGCCGGCATTGGGCCTTCGTCAAAGCCGGTGATCTGTTCCACCTCCGGTCCTGCCCCGGCTATCACCAGCGAGCGGACACCGGACCAGAGCACCGCACCGAAGCACATGGCGCAGGGGCTCCAGTTGACCACTAGTTGATGCGCCGGCAAGCCTGGTCCACCGAGGTCGTAGACTCCCAGTTGCCGCTGGGCCAGGCTCAGGGCCATGATCTCGGCATGGGCTGAGGAGCAGTTGAGCGGCATGACCCGGTTGACCCCGATGACGATCAGTCTCCCTGAGTCACGTTCAAAGACCCCGGCGGCAAAGGGGCCGCCGCTCTGCCGAAGGAAATTGAGGCGGGCGAAGCGGATCACCGCAGCCATCCTCGACTGCAGGGTGGGCAGATGCTCCGGCAGCTCTTGCAGTTCGGCAATCGCCCAATCTGGAAGATCGAGGCAAAGGCGGAACGGGGTGGCGGAATGGGCAGTGGGGTGGCTCATGGTAACTCGACCGGCTGGTAGTTTGAGTTGGTTCGCCTGGGGAAGGGTTAGGCCCCCATCAGTTTGCCGCGAAAGAGAAAAAAGACCGCCCCGAGGAGACAGAGTCCGGCCCAGAGATAATCAAGGGTTAATTTTTCCTTGAGGTAGAGGATCGAAAAAGGCACAAAGATGGAAAGGGTGATGACCTCCTGCAGGATTTTCAATTGACCAATGGACATGACATTATGGCCGATGCGGTTGGCCGGAACCTGTAAAAGGTACTCCAGGAGTGCGATACCCCAGCTGATCAGGGCGGCGATGATCCAGGGTTTGTGCGACAGGCTCTTGAGGTGGCCGTACCAGGCAAAGGTCATGAAGACGTTGCTGGCGCAGAGCAGGGCGATGGTGAGGGTGTAACGGTTCATGAGATTTCCTGCACGGAGGGTATTGCTTTGAGCATTTGTTTCTTCCCTCAGCATCGGGGCAATGGACTGTGTAGAGATTTTCATTTACCAAAAAAATTATAGTAGCAACCGCCCGATTTTTTTCCAAGGAGGAACTTGGTCTCCTCTTGTCCTCCCGTGAAAACTCCTGCTGACAATCGAAGGAAACGCATTTACAGTATAAAAAGATATTAAAAAGATATGATCCTGAATTTTTTTCTTATTTTTCGAGGTTGCTCATGCCTGTTGATGCCTGTCCGTTGCCCCTAGTCTCCGATGCATTAAAGGCCAATCTGCGGGAAACCGCCGGGCCGGTGGTGATCAATCCTAAATATGTCCCCCTGCAAGACATTGTCAGCCGGTTCCAGGGTTTGTCGGTGAAACTCGAATCTCTTTTGTATGAGATCAGCCATCCCTACCATAACTGGAAGCTGATCATCCCAGAACTGAGGGCCTTTGTTCTCAAAAACAACAACCATTACTGTGATCATGAGTGCGGCCCCGAGGCCTTCTCGCTTTTCATGGGCATCTTTTTTGATGCCCTCAAGGAGTCGAGCCGTAACGATCAACTACTGCAACGGATAATGGAGGCCATGTTGGCCTATGCCGACAAGCTGATTCATTCCTTGGACGGGGCAGCCTTGTTTCGCTTTGAGCAAGCTCTCTCGAGATTTTTCAGTCAACTGCACGAGTTGGATGTTACCGATCCCCAGGTGATGCTGTCTATGGTCCAGGGGCACCACCCGGTGCGGAAAATGGCCCTGCAGATGATTGCCCTGCGCCAGCAGCATCCCGAGCAATCTTGTGATTTTCAGGCCTTGGCCCTGTTGATGCGGACTATCCTCCGGCGCAACTACCAATACTGGCTCAGCGAAGAGGATCCGTTGCCCTGGTTTGAGAAGCAGTGCGGCGCCTATTGTCGGGAGTGGCGAGGTCAGGATCTGCTGGTCGCTATTTCGCACCAGCGTATCCGCGACTGTTTGCAGACGCTTGAAAGCGTTGAGTTTACGGGTGATCATCAGGCCGGACTTGCGGTGCTCGTTACTCTGCCCAACCATATGGATATCGTTCGTTTGTATAAGGATATCCCGGCCAAAATGGTTGCCGATCCGGTCAGTGAAACTGAAGCCCATTTTGTGGAAAACCGTAAGCTGCTCTTTCTCTTCCGGATCATGGACACCAAGGGGTTGTCGCTCATCCACGAGGAGACCCTGCGCGAGATCAACCGTTCCCTGGTGCAGCTGATCCGCAAACAGACCTTCGAGGAGATCGAACAGTTTTTCATCACCACCTTCCATCTGCTCAAGGCCAATGTCCGCCGCTATCCGCACACCTCGCTCCAGTGCATCCAGGTGATCGGCAACGAGGTCTTCAAGCGGGGCAATTCGCGGCTGGTCGAGGCCTTCCTTTGGGAGGCGGTGCGTTTTGGTTTTCAGTATGCCAATGTCAGGGGCGTCGATGAAGACTGGCAGCCGATCGCCAACCCGGCGCATCTCACCAATATCCGGGTATGGCTCAATCTGATCGAGCAGGAACCCAAGTGGTGTTCTACCTTATTTTCAGCCCTGATCATCAACCTGCGCCTCTCGGGTACCTGTGTTCGCGACACCGATCTTTTTCAGCGCGACATCACCGAGCTGCTCAACCATCCTATCGTCCCGATCTACAACCTGGCCAAGCAATTCACCAAGCTGATGCCGGTCTTTTTTAACGAGATCGGCGCCGAGGGGGAATTGCGCGATGTCTCCACTGAACTCGACGAGATCCACAAACGACGCGACCCGCTCATCCATTTCCTCCGCAAGCAGGCCCATGTCGAGTCGAGCAACCTGATCGTCGGCTTTATCGAGGCGATTTTCACCTTTTGGATTACGCTCGACCGTCGCTATCTCCACGAATATCTGCCCGAAGAGGTCCTGCATCAGGTGCCAACCTCTGGACCCTATATTGATGATCAGCATACGCTGGCGATCCGGATCAGAAAAGAGCTGCGCTTTACCCGAATGTCCCAGATCCTGGAATGGCAGGACGACGAACGGCAACAGTATCTGGATGTTCAGCAGGATCTCTCTGAAGTGGAACGGCGGCGATTTTCGTTGCTGGTGCGGATGTACAAGCTGCTCCATCTTAAATACAATCTGAGCCTGCCCGAGATTCAGAATCAGTTGCATCACGCCACTAATGCCGGCTTTCCCGAATTGGCCCATCTGCTCGGCGTACTCGAAACCAACGACCCTATCCATTGCCTCGACGCCCTGCTGGACGAACTGGAGCACCTGCAGAAAGTGATCCTTAGTCCGGAGAAATTCGAGCCCAAGGAGGAAATCTACTACAAAAGGCATATCGCAGTCGATATCCCTTCAGTCTACGGCCGTTACAGCGAGCGCAAATTCGACGCTCTTGGCCTGACCTTCCGCCTGGAAAGCCTGGCCAACGTCTATCTGGAACGGCTGTTCGCAACGGTCAATCTTTCCTTTATCACTCAGGCCACCTTTATCCGCATTCTCAAGTGTTTGCGGCTTTTTACCCGGGCGCTGCAGATCGACGGCATTTCCAGCCGCCGCTTGGAAACCTATATCAGCCTGCTGGCCACCTCTATCGGCATCCGGCGGTTTTCCTACACTCAGCACCTCGATATCATGCGCGGCCTCTCCGAGGGCGTCAAAGATATCATCTACGCCTACTACACCAACATCCACCAGAACAACCTGTCGATCATCGTGCCGCAGATCGGCAAGGATAACCTGCTGGCCAAACATCATAATTCATGGGATGAAAAAAATATGCCGGAGAACGTGCTGCGGCTCTCCGAGATATTTTTCCGCGACCTGATCGCCACCACCTTCGGCCTTCAGCATCTCGACAATTTCATCAGCAAGGTCATTGGCACCCTCGAGGCCCAGAAGGACCTCCTGGATGAAAAGACCCTGGACCTGCTGATGACCTACAATCCCGAAAAGTCGATCAGCAGCTTGCACGCGGAAAACCTGCGCACCCACAACCTGATTCACCTTGGCAACAAGGGCTTCAATCTGGTGGTGCTGGCTCGCGACAAGATGCCGGTGCCCCCGGCCTTTATTATCACTACCGAGGTCTTTCGCTGTTATCGGGCAATCCGCAAATTCGAACGGGCAAGAGACGAATACATGCGCCGGGTGCGGGTGGCGGTCACCAGTATCGAACAGCTGACCGGTCTGGTCTTCGGTTCGCCGGAGAAGCCACTGTTGCTCTCGGTCCGCTCCGGTTCGGCTATCTCCATGCCAGGCATCATGTCGACCATTCATAACGTTGGTGCCAATGAGGAGATGGTGGAGGAGTATGTGGCCAACCATCCCCACTTGAAATATTTTGCCTGGGACAACTTTCGCCGCTTCCTCCAGTCCTGGGGCATGGCCAACAACATGGAACGTGAGGATTTTCAGGAATTGATGAATACCCACAAGCATGAGCACAATGTGCTGTATAAAAGGGATTTTTCTCCTGAGCAGATGCGTCAGTTGGCGCTTAATTACCAGCAGGCACTGCGGAGTCGCGGTTTCGGGCTGCCTGAGGATCCGTGGCTGCAACTGATCGGTGCGGTCGACATGGTCTTTGATTCCTGGCATACGCCCAAGGCCCAGGAGTATCGGCATCTCATGGGGGTTTCCGATGACTGGGGCACCGCGGTCATCGTGCAGACCATGGTCTTCGGTAACCTCGATTCCCAGGCGGGCAGTGGCGTGCTTTTTACCGCCCATCCCTACCGCAAGGTGCGACGGGTGGCCCTTTGGGGCGATTACGCCACTGGCGATCAGGGAGAGGATATCGTCTCCGGTCTGGTCACAAGTTACCCGATGTCGGTGGAGCAGGCGGAGATCGACGGTCGCGACGAGGACAAGAGCCTGGAGCGGCTCTTTCCGAAGGTCTACGAGCGGCTGCTCTCCATCAGCAGGAATCTGGTCTACGAGAAAGAGTGGAATCCGCAGGAGATCGAGTTCACCTTCGAGGGGCCGGAGCCGGAACAGTTGTACATTCTCCAGACCAGGGACATGATCACCATCAAGAAAAAGGAGCACATGAACGTCTTTGTTGATTCCGACCTGGCCCACAAGGCGATTCTTGCCAAGGGTATCGGGGTTTCCGGTTCGGCGCTGTCGGGCAAGGCGGTGTTCAATGAGGAGAATATCCTGCAGCTGCGACGGGACGAGCCGGGGGTCCCTCTGATCCTCATTCGCCAGGATACGGTGCCTGAGGATATCCGCGAGATCTCGATGGCCGACGGACTGGTGACCTCGCGCGGCGGCCAGACTTCGCACGCCTCGGTGGTGGCGACCCGGCTGGAGAAGACCTGTGTGGTAGGCTGCCGTGAAATGCAGGTCTATGAGACCAGCGAATATGCCGAGATCAACGGCTCCCGTATCACCTTTGGTACCCCCATCGCCATCGATGGCCGCCATGGCCTCCTGATCGAAGGCAATTATCCGCTTCGCGAGGAAGTGCATATTCTGCCTTTATGAACCGGGCTGGGCGACTTAGAGTCGTGATAGCACAATAATGCCCCGGCACGGTCACGGTTTGTCCGCGTACTCCCGGATGTCTATTTTTTTGCCAGTGTGACCTCCATGAACGAAAATCATGAACTTGTACAAATAACCCGCCTCCCTTCCTATTACCTCAAAGTCGCCGAGATGACCTGCGAACACTGCCAGCAGCGGGTGGAGGATGCAGCGAAAGAGGTGGCGGGGGTAACGGAGGCACGAGTGGATCTTGCGGCGGGAACGCTCATGGTTATCGGTGGCAGCCAGACGGCGGTGATCCAGGCGGTAACCGCTGCTGGCTATCCGGCTTCGTTGTCGCAAGAGAGCGGAGCACTGAGCGGCTCCTTGCGAGAACCGCTTACCATCGTGCAGAGCGGTTGTTCCTCCCCACAGGCCCAAGGGTATATCCTGCAGATCGCCGATATGAGTTGCGCCAGTTGCGTCAGCAGGGTGGAACAGGTAATTCTGGCGGTGGCAGGTGTCACCGATGCTTCTGTCAATCTGATTGAAAAAAGCGCGAGCGTGGTGGGCGGCGATCCTGCAGAAGTTGTTGCCGCTGTTACGGCCTCAGGGTATGAGGCAACCGTTCTTGCACAAGGGCGCCTAGCCACCAGCGAGACCTACGAAATTAATCTTGAGGGCATGCACTGCGCCAGTTGCGTCAGCAGGGTGGAGCAAACCATTCTGGGTGTGCCGGGGGTGATAAGCGCTTCGGTTAATCTGGTCGAGCAAAAAGCGCAGGTGCAAGGAGGTGACTCCGAACAGGTGGTGCAGGCAATTCGTGCGCAGGGGTATGGAGCATCACTGCAGGCCCAAGCCGTTGCTGCGGACACCTTTTTCATCAGACTGCTGCCGTACCCGCAAGACGTCGACCTGGAGCAGATTCATGATATTTTGCAGGGGCAGGACGCAGTCATGCAAGTGCGGATCGAGGACGGTCGTTTGCGATTGTCGACCCAGCAGCACCCGGCCGATGTCTTGCTCCGCCTCATCGATGTTGGCTATCAGGCAGTGCTCGAAGAGGCTTATGAGGACCCATCTCTGAAGCAGGCTACCGAGACCCGCAAGGAAATTAGACGTTCCTGGCAGCGGGCCATTGTCGCGGGTTTGGTGGGTTTTGTGATCATGCTCGGCCATATGTCCGGCTTCTTCCCCCTCCTCCATGAAAATCGCCTGTTCTGGGCAGGGGCGGCTCTGCTTTGTCTGCTCACCATGGTCTTCAGCGGCGGTACTTATTTTGTCGGGGCCTGGAAGCAGGCTCGCCATTGGTCCGCCAACATGGATACGCTCGTGGCTCTGGGCACCGGAGCAGCCTGGCTGTCCTCGGCGTTGGTCATTGCCGACCCGGTGTTCATTTTCGGGGCGAGCAACCACCTGTACCTCGATGCCTCGGTAATGATACTCGCCTTCCTCCAATTCGGCCATGCTCTGGAAACCAGGGCCAAACGGACCACCAGCGAGGCGATCAGCGCGTTGCTCGGTCTTCGGGCCAAGGCTGCTTGGGTTGTTCGGGTGGCGGGTCAGGTGGAGATGCCGGTCTCTTTGCTGAGGATCGGCGATCAGGTGCGGGTGCGGCCCGGAGAGAAGGTGCCCATCGACGGGTTGATCACCCAGGGCCGGACTACCATTGACGAATCGATGCTGACCGGCGAACCGCTGGCTGTGGCGCGCGCGGTTGGTGATACGGTCACTGGCGGCACCATGAACCGCACCGGTGTCTTTGTCCTCAAGGTGACCCGCCTGGGTGACGACACCACTTTGGCCCATATCATCCGCATGGTTAAGGCGGCGCAGCTGAGCAAGCCACCCATCGGCCGCCTGGTCGACGGGATAGCCTCGGTCTTTGTGCCGGTGGTCATTCTCATCAGTCTGGCGACCTTTGGAATCTGGCTGGCCTTGGCCCCGGAACCCCAACTCGCTTTTGCCCTGACCGCCGCCATCGCGGTGTTGGTCATCGCCTGTCCCTGCGCCCTTGGCCTGGCCACGCCGATTGCAATCATGGTCGGCACCAGCCGGGCAGCTGCCAGTAATGTCCTGATTAAAAACAGTGATGCTCTGCAGACGGCCTCCACTCTGACCCATGTGGTGGTCGACAAGACAGGTACTCTCACCGAGGGCAGACCAACAGTGACGTCCATCCTGCCGACCGCCTCTTGCAGCGAGGCAGAGGTCCTGCAATGGGCGGCCAGCCTGGAGAGCGGTTCAGAGCATCCGCTGGCCGAAGCGGTACTGACAGCGCAGCAGCAGGGGGGCGCACCACTCTTTCCGCTGGATAATTTTACCGCAGTCCCCGGTCGGGGTGTGCAGGCGGAATATGCAGGGGTCCGTTATCTGCTCGGCAACGATCATTTCTTCGAGGAACAGGGGCTCACGCTTCCCTCAGATCTGCAAGTCGAGGCCGCGCGGCAGGCCGCTCAAGGGGGGACACCGGTATGGCTGGGGCGGGCGCAGCAGGTGTTGGGGTTGCTGATTCTGAAAGATCCGGTGCGCAAGGATTCGGCGGCGGCCATCCAGGCCTTGCAGCGGCAGGGGATAGTGGTGGTCATGTGCAGCGGCGATAACCGGGCGACTGCTGAGGCTGTGGCTCGGGAGTTAGGAATTACGGAGGTTCACAGCGAGATCCTGCCGGAGGAAAAACTGCAGGTTATTCAAGCCCTGCAGCAGCAGGGGTATAAGGTCGGCATGGTCGGCGACGGAGTCAATGATGCTCCC
>CAITZN010000581.1 GCA_903896915.1 uncultured bacterium | reverse complement strand
CCGTGGTCGCCAGTCTGCAGGTCAGCGAGACCGTGAAATTGCTGCTTGGTTTGACCTCATCGCTCCACAACACCTGGATGGCCATCGATCTCAAACATGGCGAATTTGTCAACGCCGAGTAGCGCCTCAAGTAGTCCCTTTATTCCATCGTCACCAGATTTCCAGTCTCCCGAGTCGAATAACCGCCCATCTTCTCTACGGTTTCCTGGAAAAGCGGGGTGTTTATCACTGTTAACACGGCCTGGATCATAGGCGTGTCGAACAATTCTCCCGGAATGAGCAGGTCGTAGCGCTCCTCCACCAGCGGCACAAAGTCGAGCCCCAGCGCCTTGGCGGCACTCTTGATTCCCAGGCCGACATCTACCTTGCCGGAAAGCACGGCCACCGCCACCGCCATGTGGGTGTATTCGTCCTGCTCATAACCTTTGATACCGTCGGCATCGAGGTTGTTGCGGTCGATTTCATAATCGAGCAAGACGCGGGTTCCTGAACCGGCCTGGCGGTTGATGAAGGTGATGCCCTCATTCAACAGGTCGTGGATGCCGGCGATCATTTTTGGGTTACCTTTAGGAACAATGAAGCCCTGCTCGCGGTATACCAGGGTGACGATACGGATATCACGGCCTTCCAGGTATTTCCGGATATACGAGGTGTTGTAGGATCCGTCCGTGGGGTCGAGTAGGTGGGAGCCGGCGATGTGGCACATCCCCTGCTTCAGGGCCATGATGCCCCCTAAACTGCCGATGTGGGTCGAGGCAAGCGGATAGGCCGGATCTTCCTTCTGGAGAAAGTCGTTGAGGACATCCAGGCAGAGATCATGGCTGCCGGTACAGAGGATGGTTTGTTCAACCTGAGGCAAGGGGGTGAGCAGGTCGATAGCCACTTCGCGGCCGTGCATCTCGCCTTCAGAGGCCGCATCAATGCGAAGAATACCATTGGCCCTGGTCAGGGTGGTGATCGCGCCTGCCCCTTTTTTCAGGGGCACGGCGACAAAATTGCTGCCGATGCGGCCGACAATCATTCGCCGAAATTCCTCAATCCCGCTTTTTGAAGGTAGATCCTTGGCAAGAAGCGCTTTGATCGTGACCTGGGGCGGCAGATGCACCCCCTGAATCCGCGCCAAAAGTGGCAGCACGAACTGCTCCATGGCGATAATGGCCGAAACAGGATAACCGGGGATGCCGATAACCGGCTTGTTATTGATCACCCCTAAAATGGTTGGTTTGCCTGGCATAATGGTGACGCCGTGGGTGAGCACCTGCCCCAGTTCTTCAATGATCTGCACAGTGTAGTCGGCGCTGCCGGCAGACGATCCGGCATTGATGATCACCAGGTCGATGTCGGTGGCAACGATGGCGGCCAGGTTGTTTTTGATCGAGTCGAACTCGTCGCTGATGATTGGGGTTATGGTGACCTCGGCCCCAGCCTGTGCGGCCAGGTCAGAAAGGACTGCGGAGTTCGATTCAATGATTTTGCCAGCAGGCACGGACTCGGTGTGCTCATCCAGATGGACCAGCTCGGTGCCGGTAGGCAGAATGACCACGCGCGGCTGTCTGCGCACCAGTACCGTGGCGCAGCCTCCGGTAATCAGGGCCGCAACATCGGCTGGTCGGATCTGATGACCGGTCGGAAAGAGCAATTCGGTGGCCACGATGTCTTCACCCACCTTGCGGACATGCTGCCAGGGGTAGACCGGAGCGCGGATGACGCCGCGGCTGCCGTCATCGCTGAGCAGGACCTGCTCGATCATGATAACTGCATTTTTATCCGGCGGCAGGGGATAGCCGGTGTTGATCATTACCGCTTCACCGCTGTCGATCCGCAGAGTCAGGGGGGTGTCGTCGGCGGCGCTAAAGGTGTCTTCGGCCCGTACCGCCAAGCCGTCCATAGCGGCT
>CAITZN010000580.1 GCA_903896915.1 uncultured bacterium | reverse complement strand
CTGCTTGGCCGGGAACGTTTTAACTTTGAGCAGGTCCAAGCCTTTGAGGCATTGAGCAATCCCGGCACTCTGGACATCAAACTCGGGATATCCGGATTGACTGCCGTTAAAACACTCAGCCACGATTCAAGTCGAGCATTCCGCAGCTATCTTGGCGTGCAGGGAGTTACGGCTGGTGGCGCAATCAATTCGATTTCCATCTTCAACAACATGGACGACGTCAACAATCTGGCCGCGCAAGCATTTTTCGCCATCAAGGGCATGCGGGTTGAACTGGCGCTGAAAGGGCTACCGTTTCTGATGCGTCTCAGGGATAATCAGGCCAAAGCCGCTGAAGCCTTTGCCAAAATCGCTGGCATGGACACCGAAACCATGCTCGACGCACTGGAACTGATCCAAAAATTGCATCAGGACGATGCCTGGAACGCTCGCTGCCTGTTCACCAATAAGGGGTTGGCCGGGAAAGAGGCATGGAACTGGCTGGTCAAATATTTCGCCCTACCCGCTGATATCCAGGAAACACAGTATGACAAACTTGACAGCCATCAAAAATCCATCCTGCTGCAAGGCCTCTATGACGGCGGCACAGAGCTGATATGGAAGATTAACAACCTGCATGGAATTACCGACCCGAATGGCTACGAGATCTCCGAGGCGACGCTGAACAGTTACTCAGTAAAGCAGCTGCAGGCAAAGTTCGAACAACTCCCCCCCGCTGTACGAACCCGATTCGGCGCCCAATTTTCCGGGGCCGGCAAAGGGCAGGCCATTGGAATTTTGAAAACGGCCACCTCGGCAGGCCGGGTGCAGACGGCTCGCGATCTCGCCACCGCCAATGTGTATGCCATCATGGCCCAAGGCAGCGAGCTCTACGATTCCTCTTTTCGTGATATTCTGGTTCCGGTGATTCAGAGCCGGGTATCGAGTAAATACCAAGGCGACCTGCTCGCCTTTCTCAAAGCTGTTGATCCTGAGAATCGACTGGTTTCTGATTTCATTGTCAGCTGCGCCCAAAAAGGCAAGCTCACCGCCTTTTTTCCTGCTGATAGCCGAAAACAGAAAGAAATCCTCGGCCTGGTAGCCAATTCCGCCTTTCGCAATGAAGATGCCATACTGCTCTTCTCCGCATCCCTGACCCCTCTGCTCAACGTGCTCGAACCCGAGGCCCGCACATTTCTCCTCACCCTCATGGCCCAGCAGTCCGAGGCTGAGAACACAGCCTTTGCCAAACTGATCAACGTTATCCTGCAATATTATCTGCAAACCTATCCGGAACTGCTCGGTCCGTCTGATCGCACCATGATCAGCCGTTTGATTGTCCGGCACGGTGCCGTCAACCTGGAACAATATCAGGTCACCCCCTTCACTGAATGGAAAAAAGATGGTCGCATCGGCTCAGTGTCCATGTATCATCCTGATGATGACGGCCGTCAATCGTTTGTGTCCAATGCCAATCTGCTTTTAAAGAATGGCTATCAATTGGGTGCTTCGCAACAGTACACCCTGAAATCACTCTCACCTGCTTTTGAACAAGAAATCCAACGATGGACAACATCTGGACTTCCTAACCTGTTCCAGGCGATGCGCGACAGGCATTTTTCTGTAGCCTTTGTCAAAAAAGTGGGCGGGGTGACTATCGTCCATACCCAGTTCGTCTATTCCGACAAGGAATACCAGATGGAGATGCTCAACCGGTTCATCCACTCAAACGACGAGATGCTCGCCCAACGGGGCCACAGCTATTGGCGTTCGGAACAAATCATTGAGCCCCTGACCCAATTGATTGAAGAGCAAAAAGTGACCGAGAGTGAATTGCGAGGCAAACAGCGTTTTCTTAGCCTCGGTTCCTGCGGCGGTATGAAAGCCTACACCAACTTGACCCGTTTGTTTTCTAGTTCGGTGGATATTCTCGCCACCATCGGTACAGGCCTGGCCATGATTAACGATCCCTACAATATGAAATTTTTCGAAATCGTTGCCACTAATCCCTCAACAATTTCCTGGAAGAACGTTGCGCAGCAATCGGCCTCCATCTTCCAGAACGGCCGGGGACAGGACTATCTCCAGCCCGGCTCCCTGACGGCTATTCTCCACAAAATCCTTGATGAAACGCAGCATGGCAAGGGCCCGGCAACACGGAATCAGGCCGAACGGCCTCGGAGCTGAAACCCGATATGCCGACGTACACCCGTGAAACACTGCCCATGTTGCTTGCCCAACCGGCGGAGAGCACTTCACAGGTCTTTTTGTTGTTCGGCGATCGCTATCTCTGCCAGAATGCCGTAGAACAGCTCGAAAAGAGGCTGTTGCAGAACAAGGGCGGCACCATCCATCCTATTGACGGGGACCAGGAGGATAGCACCGCCACCCTTGCCAAACTCCGCAGTTTCAGCCTACTGCCGGGGCGTCAGTTATACAAGGTGACTGACACCCGGCTGTTTCTTTCCAAACAGGTCGCAAAAAATCTCTGGGACAAAGCGTTTAAGGCACATAGCGACAACAAGCCCGAGCAGGCAAGCCGCGCTCTGCGGTCTCTCCTCAAAAGCGGCGGGCTTGACCCACACGCCCCTGACAATGAGCTGGACTCCATGGCGCCTGCAGAGTGGCAGCAGTGTTTAGGTTTTGGCAAGCCTGCTGGCGATTTGAGTTGGACCCGTACCTATCTCGCCGTCGATCAGAATAAGGATAGCGAGAGCAGCTCACCGGCGTCTTCGAATGATCCCTCAGAAATGTTGAGCAACGCTCTGGCCGCTGGTCTCCCGGAAAACAACATACTCATCCTGTTAGCAGAAGAGGTCGACAAACGAAAAAAACTGTTCAAGCTGCTCAAAGACGAGCAGACGGTAATCGACCTGAGTGTGGAAACCGGGGCAGGGGCAAAAGCCCAGAAAGAACAAAAGACCGTACTGCAGGAATTGGTGCAACAAACACTCAAGGAGCACAACAAAACCATGGCCCCGGGCCTGGCCGAGCTTCTGTTTGACCGGGTGGGCTTTCACCCTGTTGCTCTGGTCGTGGAGTTGCGCAAAGTGATACTCTACATCGATGATCGCCAACAGATCACTCGCGAGGATCTGGATCTTCTGGTAGGACGTACCCGCCAGGAAGCCCTGTTCGAACTCACTGCAGCTATTACCCGGCGTGACACAGAGCAAGCCCTGGCCATCGGTGATCGATTACAGGAAAACGGCATCCATCCCCTAGCTGTGGTGGCGACCCTGCGCAATTTTGTCCGGGGCCTGCTCTTGAGTCGCGCCCTGCAGGAACAGCCAGATCTGCAATTCCAACCGTCAATGTCCGCCGCCAGCTTCCAGCAAAACTGCTTGCCGCGCCTCAAAGAACGCGAACAGTGGAAAAAAGAACTGAGCGGCCACCCTTTTGCCCTCTACATGCAGTTCAAAACGGCAGCAAACTACACTTTGCCCGTGCTATCTGGTTGGATGAAACTCCTGCTGGAAGCTGAATTCCGTCTCAAGGGTTCACCTATTGCCGCAGCAACCGTCCTGCAGCATCTGATTCTTGCCATGCTCACCACAGACTCGGCAAAAGTATAAAAGAGAACACTCTCCCACCCTTGCAAAATCAACAGCGGGCATTAAAATAATATTATAGCTTATTATTGGTCCCAGAGACCTTCCAGCAACGATGGACTCTAACGTAAAGCAAGCAACTTTCCCGTACCTGGAAATGGCCTTGCAAGGAAACGAAGAAAAGCATTACAGGCTGCAGAACAGGCCTTCCCCCCTGTTGGGTTGAAAATGTATGGCGAAAGAAGATTCAATAATACAAGAAAAAGTTGAGACGACCGACCGGACATCGTTGCAGGAACCACCACTCTACAAAGTGCTACTCCACAATGACGATTATACCACCATGGAGTTCGTGGTTATGATTTTGCAGACGGTGTTCCAGAAAAATATTGATGAAGCGACCAGGATAATGCTCAATGTGCATCATCAAGGGAGAGGCATTGCAGGTATTTTTACCCTTGAAGTTGGAGAAACGAAGGTGGCGCTCGTCCATCATATGGCACGGAAAAATCAATTTCCGCTGAAGTGTTCGCTGGAAAAAGAGTGTTGAAAAATTCAGGTTCGTTCCGGATACCGTTCCGCCCGGAGGAGAAGGGAATTCTTGCTATCCCTATAGAGGTACTACATTATGTTGAGTAAAGAGTTGGAAAGCGCCCTGATCAAGGCGATAAAGGAAGCAAAAAATCACCGCCATGAGTACGTCACGGTCGAACACATGCTATACGGTTTGCTTCATGACGACCTCACCCGGCACATCATTGATAAATGCGGCGGCAACAACCAGAATATCAAAGACCGCCTGGAGCGTTTCTTTGAAACCGGCATGCCCGTCTTGAAGGACACTGACAGTGAACCGGCTCAGACCGTAGCGTTCAACCGGGTTTTGCAGCGGGCGGTGAGCCACGTGCAGAGTTGCGGAAAAAAACAGGTGGACACCGGCGATGTCCTGGTCTCCATTTTCACCGAACCAGACTCCCATGCCGTCTATTTTCTCGGCAGCGAAGGCGTTGGACGCCTGGAAGTGGTGGAGTATATTTCGCACAGCCTCCCCGAATATTTGCAGAGTGAACCACTTCGACAGGCACCTCCAGGGCAGCAGCAACAGAAGAAGAAACAGGAAAAGCCGGCAGATGCCCTTGACGAATTCACTGTCAATTTCGCCAAGCGAGCAGAGGAAGGAAAGATCGACCCGCTGATCGGACGGGACAAAGAACTGTACCGGATGATGCAGGTTCTGTGCCGACGTAAAAAGAACAATCCTCTCTTGGTTGGAGAACCCGGTGTCGGCAAAACAGCCATGGCCGAGGGCCTGGCCCTGAGGATTCACGAAGACGGCGTCGCCCGCAAGGAATTGCATCCGGATCCGGAAAAATTGATCCCCGATCTGCTCCAGGATGCTGAAATCTATATGCTTGATCTCGGCATTCTTGTGGCTGGCACCAAATATCGGGGTGATTTCGAAAAACGGTTGAAAGAGGTCGTGGCTGCCATCGAGAAAAAAGAGAAAGCCATCCTGTTCATCGACGAAATGCACACCATCATAGGCGCCGGTGCCACCAGCGGCGGCTCCATGGATGCCTCCAACCTGCTCAAACCCGCGCTGCAGGCGGGTACAATCCGCTGTATCGGTTCAACCACCTACGAAGAATACAAGAACCACATCGAAAAAGACCGGGCTTTGTCCCGTCGTTTCCAGAAAATCGATATTGATGAACCCTCTGTATCCGATACCTGCCGAATCCTGGAGGGACTGCAGTCCCGGTATGAGGAGCATCATCATATCCACTATGCCAAAACCGCTATCGAGGCTATGGCGGAACTGGCACACCGCCACATCAACGACCGATTCCTGCCCGATAAGGCCATTGATATCATGGATGAAGTCGGTGCCTTCTTCCGGCTGACCGGGAAAACCGGGCAGACGATCGGCATCCGCGATGTGGAACAGATTGTCTCAAAGATTGCTAGGGTTCCGGTCAACAGCAAGGCTGGGGGCGACAGCGACACCCAGGCCCTGCTGCACCTGGAAGACAAGCTGAAAGCCGTCATTTTCGGCCAGGACGAAGCGCTTGACGCCCTGGTCAAGGCTGTAAAGCGTTCGAGAGCCGGACTCAGCAACCCGCAGTCACCTACCGGTTCCTTCCTCTTTGCTGGTCCCACGGGCGTCGGCAAGACGGAGGTCGCCCGGCAGTTGGCAGCGGCACTTTCTGTCAATTTCGAACGTTTCGACATGAGCGAATACATGGAGAAACATGCGGTCGCCCGGCTGATTGGGGCCCCTCCTGGCTATATCG
>CAITZN010000579.1 GCA_903896915.1 uncultured bacterium | reverse complement strand
GTTTGCTTGTTAATGGTTCTAGTTGCGTTGACCTCACGATCGAGGTGGATGGCCAGGCTGGGAATGGTCGCAACCGGTCGCTTAAAGTCGATCAGGCTGCACTGCAAGGGGCCGTCATCACATATCCAGCTTACCCTGCCGGCAATGGACAGGTTCCGGTCGAACCAGGGGGCAAGGAGGGCGCCACCATACACTTCTACCCCAAGTTGCAGACAGGTGTGACGCACTTGTACCGGGTTAGGCTTGACCTTCAGGCCAGGGCTGTCGGTGTGTGCACCGGCCATACGAAGATGCCGCCATGCATGCGGGCTGTCGGTCAGGGTAAAGGCGATCAGGCTGGTATCGTTGCGGATCACAAAGTAGGAGCCGGGGCCGAGATGCTGCCAAGAGTCGGATTCGTGCAGGCGTTGAAATCCATGTGCCGAAAGTTTTGCCGCGCTATTGACCACAACATGAAAGGGGGTCGGCGAGTGGTTGATGAAGGTGAAAAGATCCTCGAGATATTCTGTTTGTGGCATCGTCGGCCCTTGGAGCTGAGGGTGAGTGTTTAGAGGTAGATGGAAATGCTATTAGGCGACAATGTCGAGAGGTTGGATGCGAAATGCTGAAGCACTCGCGACGGAGTTGTTCTGTAACGGTTGAGCATTGGCTGCGGGAGAAGCTGTTCTCGATTTCCCCTGTCCTTGAGAGGCCTCCACCCGTGCATTCTGTATTTCCTGCCGGGCCTGTGCTTCCATTGCAGCAGCAGCTGCAGCAATACTGCGATCTGCAGACGAGGGTTGGGCCGGTGCCATGGCGGCACTTCTGACGACTTCCATTTTTTGGATAGTCTGTTCCGGGGTACTCTCTTTACTGATATCGATAGGCACTTCGCCACCGATAGCATACCGCTGTCCGTCGGGCCCCAGCTGGTAGGAATAGGACGGACCGCCTCTGGCGTACTGGCCGGCGCTCGCTAGGTGCGCCAGCTCATGGCTTTTGACTTCCCGGTCCCGCTTTTGCAGCTGTTGCACCACCTGCTCTTCGGCAGGCGTCAATTTCTGAAAACCGGTTTTGGCCTGATTTTCGGTCGGTACTTGCTTCTCGCCATTGGTTGTGCCTGCCGCCTTGCTGCCTTCACTTTCCGTGTTGTTTGCCTGCGAAGATTGTTCGACCCCGTTAGCGGACAAGGTAACTTTATCTTTGTAGTTCTCTGTAGTTGTGCTACCTTGTTCAGGGGCAAGCCCGATCTGCTTGCCCTGCTCGGAACGTAAAAGAGAGCGCGCACCACCGCTTCTGTCATAGGTGAATATATAGGGAGCGGTTGAGGTGGCAACGGTAGAAAGCATGGGCCAAGAAGGGTAAGGGTTATTGTTGCTTATACTATAAGTCACAGAGATAGGACGAGACAAGGGGGAATTATCTACAAAAGCGCTTCCTTCACATTATCCTTGTCAGGATCGGAACGGGTTGTGGGGCGGGCTAAAGTCGGAATGGAGCGGCATCAGCAGTATACGGTGCAAGAAGATGCCGACAGATGAATCAAATATTTTGGGAAAGCTATGTTCGATGCTGAAAGGTTGTTAGGCAAGATTGTTGGCGGGGTTATGGGCCAGGGTGGCGGATCTCACAGAGGCGGCAATTCAATGTTGGGCAACTTGGCCTCTGGTTCCGGCCTTATGACCATAATTGGCCTGGGGGTTGGCGCCTATGAGATCCTTAAGCAGCAGGGCCAGAATAATCAGACAAGCGGGACTGGGACGCCACCTCCTCCTCCGCCTGGATCCGTCGCTGTCGGGGCGAGAACTCCTCCGCCCGTGCCTGGAGGAGTTCTCGCTCCCCCTCTGCCACAGCCACCTCCGTTGCCCGGTGGAGTTCCCGTATCTCAGCCAGTGAGCAATAGACCGGTTACGAGCGGTCTCAGCGGTGGGGAACTGGCGACTCGCTTGATCCAGGTGATGGTGGCCGCAGCCCACGCTGATGGCACCATGGATCAGAACGAAGAACGGGCTGTTCTTGACAAGATGCGGGGCGCTGAATTGAGTCAGGAAGAAAAAATGTTTCTTTTGGATGAACTCCACAGACCCCAGAGTATTGAGGCGCTGACAGCCGGTATCAGCGATCCATCGGTAGCTAAAACCATGTACATGCTGGCGGTAGCGACGATCGAGATCGATACCGATGCGGAACGTTCCTGGCTTGATCAACTGGCCCGACAACTCGGGTTAAGCAGGGATCTGCAGTCTTTTATCGAGGAACAACGTTAGCTGATGTCGACACAATGAGCGGCTTCTATTCTAAGGAAACCGCTCATTAACGGGTTTGGTGTGCGGGTTACCGTTTAAGAATATTGGCAATCCCTCCGAGCATTGAGCCCTCATCCATACCACTGCCGCCCCTTTGCGGGGTTGCTTCCCAGATGCGCCCTGCAAGCCGCGAGAAGGGTAGCGATTGCAGCCAGACATGTCCTGGACCGCGCAGGTTGGCAAAGAAAAACCCTTCGCCGCCAAAAATCGCCGATTTGACGTTACCGACAAACTCAATGTCGTAGTTGACGGTACTGGTCAAGGCCACCAGACAGCCGGTGTCGACTCTGAGGGTTTCCCCTGCTGCCAATTCTTTTTCAACGATGGTGCCGCCGGCATGGATGAAAATCAGTCCGTCGCCGTCCAACTGCTGCATGATGAAGCCCTCGCCGCCAAACAGAGCTACGCCTATTTTTTTCTGGAAAGCAATCCCTATTGAAACTCCCTTTGCCGCGCAGAGAAAAGCATTTTTCTGGCAGATTATCCGGTTGTTGTATTGGGTCAGATCCAGCGGGATGATCTTTCCCGGATACGGGGCGGCGAAAGCAACTTTGCCTTTCCCTGAGCCGGTATAGGTGAACAGGGTAATGAACAATCCTTCACCGGTGATCAACCGTTTACCCGCGCCGAGCATCTTGTCAAAGAAAGTACCCGAATTAGAGGCAGCGGAACCGTCGCCAAAAATCGTTTCCATCGCTATTTGATCGTGCATATACATCATCGCTCCTGCCTCGGAAACGACACTTTCCTGCGGGTCAAGTTCGATCTCTACAAACTGCATCTCGTTGCCAAAGATAGTGTAGTCAATCTCATGCGCCTCCTTGCCTGAAGAGAAAGGAGGTGTTTGCACGGGACCTGCTTTCAATTCTTCCACCCTGCCTGCAGGCTGCCAATCGGCGAATCCATCTCTCCAGACCATCGTCGCCTCATTATAGTGGCCAGAAGCGAGGTCGCTCAAAACCTGTTGGGTGGTGAAAGGACCTAAAGATTTGCCATCAACGGCAACAAACCAGTTCGACATGAAACACCTCAACTTTGTAGAAGAAAAATGAGAAAAACAACGGCTCTTTAACGGTACAGTATACGGATTTCCCTGAAGAGCAAAAGAATTATTTCCAACTTTTCTAGAATCTTTTCCACGCATCCAAAGTACCACGGATGACCGCTGCAAAAGTGATTCTGAGATATTTTCAGATAGGCCGCATTTAAGATTGCAATAGCTGGAAGAAGATATATAAAATCGCAAAAATTAAATGTGTGACGTGCGGCGACCGGGCCAGACGAAACCACCAGGGTTTGCAGGTACGAACTGATGGTTGCATGTGCGGAATACACGAAGAATACTGTTGGCAAAAGAAGACCTTTTTTCTGATCTGGCAGTACAGAGAAGGAGGGGAAAGCAGGACACGGTGGAGGTGCTTAGAGGCGCAACATGCCAGGATGACGTACTCGCCCTGGCTGCTGTTAACTGTGAATCACCATATTTCTGGAGGAACGTTGATCCTGCTGAAGTGACAGGGAAAATCAGTTTTTTTTATGTTTGTTTTTTTTGAAAAATCGTTGTTAATAATGCTTGTCAGCCGTTCATATTAGCTGTATAGAGCGCTCCTTATTTATGTTAACTTACTTCCTGTCGACAGGGCAATGTGGATAGGGTTTGTTTTTTAATCGTTCTAGGAGAACATGCACATGCTTTACCCGGACCAGTTTGGGAAGGATCCTCTTTTTCCAAAACATTCTGAGTTTGCCGTTGTTTTCAAGGATGAATTGGCCGGTAGAGGCGTTATTGCCTACCGAGCTTTCAAAAAAGGCGAAGTCCTCGCCAAGATGGCAGGGCACGTTGTCAACGAAATCCGTCAACATACGCTCCAGCTGTCACCAGAAACCCATCTTTTTGACCCCTATTTCTCAGGCTATTTCCTCCATTCCTGTTCACCCAACATCTCGTTGAACATGGCAGACCTGACCGTCACCGCCCTAGAGGACATCCCTGCCAACAGTTTTCTCTACATGGATTACGCTGAAACCGAGGATGTACTGTTCAAGCAATTTCCCTGCTCCTGCGGGGCGACCAGCTGTCGCGGCTGGATCACCGGCAGAAAAGAAATGTTGAATGCTGAACTTATTCATCCGGAACTACTGAATATCAATCAAGGCCTCCGTTGAACCAAGAATCCTACTATCGCTGGTGGCAGAGAACCGATCTCTGCTACCAGCGGGAACAGTTGTTGTTCGCCGGGCGCCGGGTCCAAGACCTGGCAGATCAATTCGGCACCCCTTCCTTCGTTTATTCCACGTCCCGTATCCAAGAAAATCTTACCCGGTTGCACACAGCGCTGACAGCTGCTGATCTGGCAGGGCAGTATTCCCTTCATTACGCCATGAAGGCCAACCGATTTGCGCCACTGTTGACCTTCCTTAAACAGACCGGTCTCTGCGGTATCGATGCCTGTTCGCCTGGTGAGGTTGAGCATGCGGTCAGCTGCGGTTTTGCGCCATCCGATATCTCGTTCACCGCTTCCAGCCTTTCTGCGCAGGACCTGGCGGTGCTCGCGCGTTATGACGGAATCTTCATGGATTGTGACTCTCTCCATGCCATCCATTGCTGGGGCCAACTCAAGCCGCATACCAAAATTGGCCTTCGGGTGAATCCCGCTATGGGAATTGGACGAGCCGCCAACGATAAGCTCCACTACGCAGGCGACGTGACCACCAAATTTGGTATTTACCAGGAGCAGTTTGCCGAGGCTCTGGATATTGCCAAGTCCTACGGGTTGCAGGTCAGCAAGATCCATTTCCATACCGGGTGCGGCTATCTGACGCCGCAGTTGGAGCAACTGGAACGGATCATTACCCACTGTTTCTGGTTTGTCGACCAGGCCGGGCAAGTGGAGAGGGTCAATATCGGTGGCGGTCTGGGAGTGCCGCATGTTGATGCGGATCAACCGCTGGCGCTGGAACGGTGGGCGGCAGTGTTGCACCGCCAATTTGGCGCGCAGGGGCTCCATGTCGAGATCGAGCCGGGCGATTACATCGTCAAAGATGCCGGACTCCTGCTCTTGGGCAAGACCTTTGTTGAGCGCAAGAAAAACACGGTTTTTGTTGGTGTCGATGCCGGATTCAATATTGCCCCAGAGCCGGCCTATTACAACCTCCCCTTCCAGCCCGTACCACTTCACTATGATGATTCAACCTGTGCGGCGATGAGTGTGGTCGGCAATATCAATGAAGCCTTGGATGTGTGGTATGAACAGGCCTGGTTGCCGGACCTGACGGCGCATCGCCATCTGGCCCTGATCAATGCCGGCGCCTATTCCTCAGCCATGGCCTCCAACCACTGTATGCGCGGCCAGTTCAAAGAATTCCTCCTGTTCTGACCGATGGTCCGTTCTCCGATCAATCTGATTCGGAAATTTTCTCTCCCCCTCGAATTTCTTTATCGGTCCTCCTGGTAATCTAATCGGATCGTGCCACCTTGTTCAGACTTTCTCATCTGCCGGAATAAAAAAAAGTTCAATTGCATCACGTTGAGCGAGTTGACGCTATTGGTTTGCTGCCGAAGGGATAGCTAAAGACTGGGACGATGCGGAGGGTGGGAAGAGGTTTATTCTGCTTCAACCCTTTTTCTTGATATGCTTGGCCGAGAGGCTGTGTTGTCTCATCTTGTCATAGAGGGCGGTCTTGCCGATCTTGAGTTGCGTGGCCACGGCGGTGACGTTGCCGTTATATTTTTGCAAAGCGCGGTGGAGAATAGCGGCTTCAAACTCAGCCACAATCGCTTTCAACGGCAGCAGGCCAAGCTTATTATCAATGTCAAAACTATCAACCTGAGGCTGTTCTATCTGTTTAACAGGGTCAAACACTAAGTCGCTCTCGGTGATCATCGTATCTTCGACCATAAGCACCGCCCGCTGAATAAGGTTCTCCAGTTCGCGGACATTGCCGGGCCAGTCATAGGCCAGCAATCGATTGATAATCGATGGCGAAACAACGTCGATCTCTT
>CAITZN010000578.1 GCA_903896915.1 uncultured bacterium | reverse complement strand
TCATCATCGGCCGTCGACCGTTGCGCGGCGACATGAAGGAACGGCTGATCGGCGACACGGCCGAACAGATCCTTATCGGATCCCCCTGCCACGTCCTGGTTGCGAATTGGCAGGTCAAGCCTTGGCAAAAGCATATTCTGGTTGCCGTTGATGAAAGTCCGATCAGCGAAACCGTGATCGAAGTCGCCATTCAGGTCGCCAAGGCTTCAAAACTGCCAGTGACTGTGCTATCCGGCGTCGCCACCGAATCCCAGCGCGATAAGGCTGAGGAGGGGGTGGCCTATAAGCTCGGCCTGCTCAAGGCGGAGGGGATTGAAGGCAATGCCCTCGTCGTCATCGGCAAGACGCTGGATCGTGCTATCATCGATACAGCGGGGGAAATCGGCGCCGATCTCGTCATTATCGGCAATGACCAGCGCAAGGGATTGCCTCGCAAGATCGCCGGTCAAACCACGGACCGGGTGGTAGTCGGCTTGTCGTGTGCTGTCCTGGTTGTCAAACGCGCTCCTGAGCCAAATTCATTGATTGCCGCAGTGCGTCAGCAGGCCTAGCTCCGCTTGGAGGGATAGGCTGTTAAAACGACAGGAAAATTGTAGTATTGAGGTGGTCCAGTAAAAGAGGATACTTTTTTAATGCCATCTCGATATGGTGGGGCATTCACCGAACACAAAAGATGATTCTGTACCTGATTGCTCGTAACGATATCGCCAATTCTTCTTCCCGCTGGTAGCTACAGGCAGGAAGAGGACTTTGCCATTGACGAGTTTTTACGATTATTCTTTGGGTTTGGCATTCCTAGCTTCTTGGGTAGTTAGCATAGTGGCCTCCATGGGATTTGTCGCAAGGAATTGTAAGACGGGTCTGAATTTTGAATTCGAGCCCGTTAGTGTGATTCGAACTTTAGCAAGAGGATCAACGCAAGATTTAAGTGTTGGCGGAGATCGGGTTCAGGTGAAACGCGTATTCGTCGTCAAATTTCGTATGTCTCAATTTGTACCCGGGAATTAGATGGATGCCAACGGGCGGAAATGGACATGGATGGACGAGAGGGCAAAGAAAAACCCCGAAAATCTAAAGATATTTCGGGGTTATTGACTTCAGGGGGATGTCTTTGGACTATTTTTTGGTGCCGAAGAGAAGACTCGAACTTCCACTGAGAAACCCCAACTAGACCCTGAACCTAGCGCGTCTACCAATTCCGCCACTTCGGCACTGCGTCCGAGAATATGCTAGCCAATCTGCTTTTTGTCAAGTAATTCTTTGGGGGAAAGCAAAACGATTGTGCGGAAATGATACCCGGGCACCCCTGCCGCTGCCGATGGTCAATCCTGCCCACCGGCAATATCTGCCCCTGCGAATGGCATGAACTGTTTGCTTGTTTTTTCGAATTAGGGTACATATCCCGTCTTCATGGTCGCGAGGTTCTCCTTGCCATCCCGGAAATTCACTTTTTTGTTTTGCAACGAGCTCGTCTTGTAATCGGCGGCGCGACTTCCATGGAAATTTATACAGACCTCAAAGACATTCACACTCCCTTTCCGCAGGCACACGTCACTATCGGTAACTTTGACGGTGTGCATCTCGGTCACCAAAAGCTGTTTGATCAGGTCGTGGCCCGTGCCCGCCAGCACAAGGGAACCAGTGTTGCCATCACTTTTGATCCGCATCCGCTCAAGGTATTGAGTCCGCAGGGCATCAGGCTGATTTCGACCACACCCCAGAAGATTGAACTGATTGAACGGGCTGGGATTGACGTTTTGGTGATCATTCCTTTTGATAAGGAGATTGCCGTGACGACAGCTCTCGATTTTGTCGACGATGTTCTTGTGAGGCGGATAAGAATTCGGGATCTGGTGGTTGGTTACGATTATGCTTTGGGCAGAGGGCGACAGGGCGACACCGCTTTTCTCCAGCGTCAGGGAGAGGAAAAAGGGTTTTCCGTGGTGGTGATGCCCGCTCATTACGAGCAGGGAATGTTGGTGTCCAGTACCAGGATCAGGGAATTGGTCGCTGCTGGAAAGATGCGTGATGTCCGCAGGTTGTTGGGTCGTTTTTACCAGATTCGGGGGGATGTGCAGTGGGGCCGGCAGCGAGGCGGCAAATTGCTCGGGTTCCCTACAGCCAATTTGTGTATTTCGGAAGAGGACCTGTGCCCGAAACGAGGGGTGTATGTCACCCAGGTCACCTATGACGGAAAACAGTACGGCGGAGTATCCAACATCGGTTACAATCCGACCTTTGGTGATACGGCGTTAGTGGCGGAGACCCATATCTTCGATTTCAACACCGATATTTACGGACGCCCTTTGAAAATCAATTTGCTTCGGCACCTTCGTGGCGAAATCAAATTCAGCGGACCTGAGGAACTGGCCCGACAAATCCGTAAGGACATTGCCGTGGCCCAGAAGGTTCTGGCCATGGAGCGTCAGAAAAAATTGATTGCCTATCAAGCAAATCCTAATGTGTAAGTGTGTTCATTCATCAAATGATGCGTGGCAAAAAGATAGGTCAATAGAAGCGGTTGCTAGATTAGATAGGTGTTAATCGGAAAATTGTTGGTTGCGCATGAACATATTTTTAGGGAACGCAACTTGCTTCCGGAGTGTTCATGGCTATATTGTTAAAACTTTACCCTCTAAACTGCCGGAATCAAGCCGGCAAGGGTTCGTCACTTAAAGAATTAGAGAAGGAATTTTATGGCAGAAGCACAGAAACAAGCTGATATCTCGGCTGTTATTAGCGATCTTGAAAAGGTGGTGCAGGAAAAGCCGGAAAACGTCATGGCCCGGCATCATCTCGGTTTGGTTTATCGTAAGGCGGGACGGGTCGACGAGGCCATTGTCCAACTCGAAAAGGCCATTGAGCTTGATAACCAGTCTATGGAGAGCATGATCAATCTTGGCGCTATATTTTTTGATCGTGGCGACACAGATCGTGCCTTGGAACTCAACAAGCAGGCGCTTGTCATCTCCCCGAAAATGGCTGAAGCCCATGTTAATATCGGCCTTATCCATCAGCATCGGAACGAGGTCGATCAGGCCATCGAGTGCTATTCAACTGCTGTGCAGATCGATCCTAAGCTTTTGACTGCCTGGATCAACCTGACTTCCGCCTACACTATGGTGGAGGAAGACGTCAAGGCCGTTGAAGCGGCCCGACAGGCGGTTACCCTGGAACCCGATTCTCCGATGTCCCGGAACAATCTGGCGGTTGCCCTTTATTTCAAGGGCGATTTTAAAGAAGCACAACGCAACATGGAGAAAGCCCAAGAGCTTGGCTACAGCGTTGATCCCCGTTTTGTTGCTGCGCTCAAGGCGAAACTAGTCGAAACTCCATGAGCAGTAAGGCAGAAGCGCAACTCAAACCCTGGTGCCCGTTCTGTGGTATGGATGTTAGCCGACCGACCGACGGCGTCCAGCGCAAAATGCGCGAGTTTCCGATGGGAGTTTGCGAATGCGGGGCTGTCTATGTTGCCGATGCAACAGGGCATAGTATCGGCGCGGCCATGGTCGAGTGCCTGGTTAATGCCTGTAAAGATCAGTGGGACCTGGCCTGGGAGTTGGTCCCGGAAGAAGATTACCTGACCGGTACGATTGACAACTACGACGAGGTGACGCACCAGGTGGTGGTCAAGAGGAACCTCGACGGCAGGGCCGTACGTGGTGTCCTCTTTTTTGTTCGGCTGCACAAAGAAGCTGCGGAACTGATCAAGCGGATAGAGCAAAAGCAGAAAGTGACTCGACCGGAACAAGGAAGCACGGATAAAGTACAGGCTGTTGAGGCTATCCCAGAGATTGAACCAGCACGGGATCCGAAGCGGGTGCGGAGACGGGCGGACAAGCAACTCGTGAAGAAGTTGGCCCAGCATGCCGATATCGACGCTCTGGTGGATCTTTACCTGGACGACAGTAAGACTTTGCGCTATCTGCAACGGTTGCTGTATGAGCCTGATCCCTTTGCTCGGTATCGCATTGCTTGGATTATCGGTCAGGTCTGCGGACGGATTGCTACTCGGGAGCCTGGGGCCGTTGCCGATTTGTTGCACCGGCTGTTTGAGGCCTGTTCGGACTCGGCTGCCAGTTCCTGGGGGATGGTGGAGACGATTGGGGCCATCATTGCGGCTCGGCCGGATATCTACGGTGCCTTTACCCGGCACCTTTTTAATTTCATGGGGGACCCTGGCACCCGCGAAGCTGTACTCTGGGGATTGGGTGAGATCGCCGCTGCCCGGCCGGATCTTATCCGCAAAACCTCTTTCTACTCTCTATTTCCTGTGCTTAGTCACAGTGAACCAGTAATGCGGGGCTTGACTCTGCGCATTTTGGGAAGAATCAAGGCAAAAGAGGCGGGGTTTCAGGTTATGGCTCTGCAAAACGACGACTCCTCCGTAACATTCTACGAACAGGGTACGCTCGTAACAACAACGGTGGCTGCGCTTTCAGCTGAGGCCACCAAGAATATCCATAAGGAAGACGGCGATGGTGAGTGATAATATACAACCTTTAAGTTCCCTTGGACCCATGGCCGCGGACAACGTCAGCGACGAGCAGGCGAATGATCCGGCCAGAAAAGATTATATTGAAGGCCGCAAATTTTTCACTAACGGCGATTATTCTCAGGCGGCTTTGGCTTTTCATAATGCGCTTAGAGGCTTTGAAGAGCAGGGGGACGAGCAGGGTGTTGCCAATGCTGCCGACCGGTTGGGAGATACCTGTCTGGCACGTGAAGAGTATGCCATGGCCCTTGCCAATTATCAGCGGGCAAGCGTTATCTGTGAGAAAGAGGATGATAGTTTTTCTCAGTTAGCATTGAATAAGAAGATGGCTGTGGCCTACAGAAAATTGGGTGACCGTGAAAAGGCGCTTGAATTACTGTATGATATGTTGGAACATTACCGCTTGACTCAGAATCCCAAAGGGGCTGTGGAAATTCTTATCGTGATTGCCGAGATTTATAGCGAGCAGGGAGATAAAACCAAGGCGGCCGATGCCTATCGTTCTGTGGCCAGTATTCATGCCAGGTTTAAACATTCTCGCCTGGCAGAGGAGTTCAATCAGCGGGCGGCGGCCTTGGAGCAAGGGCAGTAAATGTTTACCGGGATCATTCAGGGGCTAGGGACGCTTTTTGAGAAGCGACCTGCCGGTGGTGGAATGATCTTTGGCCTGGAGGCTGATTTTCAGCTTACCGACCCAGAAGAGGGCGAGTCTATCGCGGTCAATGGTGCGTGCTTGACGGCACGGAACATCAACGGTCGCCGTTTTTATGCTGATGTCTCGCCGGAAAGCCTGGCCCGTACCGGGCTCGGCCATTTGCAGGCCGGTAACAGGGTGAATCTGGAGCGCGCGCTCCGCTTGAGCGATCGGCTGGGTGGCCATCTGGTCAGCGGTCATGTCGACGCTCAGGGGCAAGTGCAACAGAGGCGCAGCACCGGAGATTACACTTTGTTTACTTTTTCTCTGGATTCGAGCCTAACAAAATATGTTATTGAGAAAGGGTCTGTCACCATCAACGGCGTTAGCCTGACTGTGAACACTTGTGAACGCAGCCAATTTTCCGTTTCCATCATTCCTCACACTTTGGCTGTCACTACGTTGGGCGGACTCAGGGAGGGGGACAGCGTCAATATTGAAGTGGATATGATCGGCAAATACGTGGAAAAACTGCTGGCGGAAAGATCTGGTATTGGAGAGACTCAGAGCCGAATGAATCCGGCTTTTCTTGCTCAGCATGGATTTTTATAAGTACAAGTGGGGGCTCGCTCCCCAGTGAATATTTATCATTAGGTACATTGATCAAAAAAGGGTGCCCGCCTGATACGCGGCTTCCCCGTAAAGAGGCTTAATATGGCAGTCAGTTCGATTGAGGCAGTTGTAGCAGATATCAAGGCCGGAAAAATGGTCATTCTGGTCGACGATGAAGACCGGGAAAACGAGGGCGACCTGTGCATGGCGGCCGAGATGGTGACGCCGGAGGCTATTAATTTCATGGCCACGCATGGCCGAGGGTTGATCTGCCTGGCCATGAGCCCGGACATCATTGAACAGCTGGGCCTGCCAATGATGGTTTCGAACAATCAGTCACCCTATGGCACCGGATTTACCGTCAGCATTGAGGCTCGGACTGGGGTCAGCACCGGCATTTCTGCGGCAGATAGAGCCAGAACCATCGAGGCGGCTGTCCATCCGGCAGCAACAGCCCGCGACATTATCAGCCCCGGGCATATTTTCCCTCTGCGTGCTCGAGGTGGCGGAGTTTTAGTACGAACTGGGCAGACCGAAGGCTCGGTTGACTTGGCCCGGATCGCCGGCCTGCGGACCGCCGGCATCATTTGCGAGATAATGAACGCCGATGGCACTATGGCGAGAATGCCAGACCTTGAGCTCTTTGCCGAAGAGCATGGCCTTAAGATTGCTACCATTGCCGATCTGGTTGCCTATCGCCTTCGTAAAGACGTGTTAGTACGCAGGGCTGCCGAGGCACGTCTGCCAACCTTTCATGCCGGCGAATTTCGGCTCGTCGCTTACCTGAACGATGTTGACAAGGACGAACATGTTGCCCTAGTCATGGGGGATATTTCTCCTGATGAACCGGTGATGGTGCGTGTCCACTCCGAATGTCTGACCGGTGATGTTTTTGGCTCAGCTCGTTGCGATTGCGGTTCGCAACTCCATGCGGCGATGCGGATGGTGGAGCAGGAGGGGACAGGGGTTGTCCTTTATATGCGCCAGGAAGGAAGGGGGATAGGTCTGATCAATAAGCTGAAGGCTTATGGACTGCAGGACAGCGATGGTCTGGATACGGTGGAGGCGAATACCCGTCTGGGCTTCAAACCTGATTTGCGGGATTATGGGATCGGTGCCCAGATTTTACGGGATCTTGGGGTGCGTAAAATGCGCCTTCTGACCAATAACCCCAAAAAAATCATTGGCCTGGAAGGGTATGGTTTGGAGGTGGTGGATCGGCTTCCCATCGAAATCCTCGGCGATGAGGAAAATAGTAAATATTTACGAACAAAACGCGATAAAATGGGGCATATCCTGGAGTTGTATGGTGATTTGCCGATGGGATGTGTGACAAGAGATCCGTGATATCAAAACAATAGGAAAGAACATGGTTAATTATTTAGAAGGAAATTTACAGGGCACAGGGCGAAAGATCGGTATTGTGGTTTCCCGCTTCAATTCTTTTATTTCAGAAAAGCTGCTGGAAGGTGCGATCGACAGCCTCGTGCGATCCGGGGTCAACACTGGTGATATTGTTGTTGCCCGGGTTCCCGGCGCATTTGAGATCCCCTTGGTTGCCCAGAAAATGGCGAAATCGGGTCGCCATGATGCGGTGATCTGTCTCGGGGCTATTATTCGTGGGGCGACACCACATTTCGACTATGTAGCCGGTGAAGTTTCCAAAGGGACAGCTCAGGTGATGCTGGATGCAGGCATTCCGGTGCTCTTCGGTGTATTGACCACGGATACCATTGAGCAGGCGATCGAAAGAGCAGGCACGAAAGCCGGCAACAAGGGCTCGGATGTGGCAATTGCAGCCCTGGAGATGATCAATCTGATGGGCCTTCTCAGCTAACAAGACTTTTGTGTTTCAAGACAGCGCCGATCACCGCGTTTTTTTCTTTATTAACTTCTTTGCTATTTATAAATGAAACTTCATGGGATTACGTCGTAAATCACGGGAAATGGCCCTGCAATTCCTGTTCAGTCACGATTTTCAGGAGTGCTCGGGCTCACCTGATACGGTAGCGAAAGACTTGGATATGTTCTGCCAGATATTTGATGTTGGTGAGCGATCTTTACCGTATGGACGTCAGTTGATACAGGGGATCTGTCTTCATGTCGACGAAATTGACGTTCTTTTGGCCGAGCATTCCCATAATTGGCGGGTGGAGCGAATGTCTCTGGTAGACAGGAATATTCTTCGCATAGCTGTCTATGAATTACAGTACAGTGACGATGCACCGGCACAGGTTGCCATCAATGAAGCTCTGGAAATTGCTAAACGGTATTCCGTAGAAGAGTCAGTTTCTTTTATCAACGGTATTCTTGATGCAGTTCAGTCCGCTTTACCAAAATAATTTTTCTTGATTCTATCAATTGGGCCATGTGCTATTGGTTTTCTGAATTGAAAAATAATTTCTCTTCGTCATTTTTTTTTGCCCTGTTCCATAAATGATTCTCCAGTTTGTTAAATTGTTATGTGGCGTTGAAGAGATCATTGAAATTTATGGAGAAATCGAGTGGGTAAATCGCTGAATGGTTTCAATGTTATATGATTCAGGACAAATGGTGTTGTTATCTGGTGTATTTAGTTTGCGCCCATCAGGATGACGAGCCTTTTTTTAGATTTTCTAGGGCACTGACTCCGGAAAAGGGTGTCTGTTTGTATCATCATGGCGTCATTTGACCCACCACTAAAAAACAAGGGCCGGCAGGAGATAGTCTCTCTTGTTTTGCTGTTTCTGACGCTCTTTCTGCTGCTTAGTCTCGCTAGTTATATCTTACCGCTCCTCAGCTCCGCTCCCGTTGTCCAGCAACCGAAGGCCAATTGGTGTGGTTCCTTCGGGTTTTTTTCGGCCCACTATCTTTTCTCCTTCCTCGGCCTTATCGCTTTTTTCCCTGTTTGTATCCTTTGTTATGCCACTGTCATGGTGTTGGTTGCTCGGTCGGATGTGAACCGTTTGCCCTCTATTGTTGCCGGCATTTCGGGGTTAGTGATGAGTTCGTCCGGACTTTTTGGAGCATTTGATGAATTATTGCTACCTGCCGCCTTTGTTGCCCCAGGAGGGTATCTTGGCAGAATGGTATGGAGTCTCTTGAGTGGTGGGATCGGTGATGCGGGTTCTGCGCTGATGCTGACTTTACTGCTGATTTTTTCTCTGATGGCAACTGTTCGTTTTTCTCCGTATGGTCTTGCCCGATGGTTATGGTGTCGAGTGGTCCCTCAGAATGTATCCTCTTCCAACTCGAAATCAGGTGTAACTTCTTCTACAAACAAAAGGAAAGCCTGCATCGGGCAAGGTAACCTCTTAAGTTCCTTGAAAAAACAGCAGGGAGAGACGTCGCCAGTACCGGCGGTTCACGAACCATTGAAAAATGTGCCGGTAAAGGTGCATGAGGGGAAATATTCTTCACAGAAGCCGACAAAACGTGGCGAATATCAACTGCCGCCGTTTACGTTGCTTGATCAAAACGATGAGGGAGATATCGAGATTCGCCGTGAGCACTACTATGAGGTGAGCGCCATCCTTACCGCCAAACTCCAGGATTTCGGAGTTCTTGGAACTGTGGCCGGAATCTCCCCAGGGCCTGTGGTCACCACCTATGAATTTTCTCCTGCACCAGGGGTCAAAATCAATAAAATCGTTACGCTTGCCGATGATTTGGCGATGGTCCTTAAAGTCGACCGGGTACGAATAGTCGGTTCAATCCCTGGGAAAGCGGCTATTGGCATTGAGATACCCAATCCAGTGAGGAAAAAAGTATTCCTCAAAGATATCCTGTTAACCGCCGAATACCAAAAAGCCTCCTCCATGCTTACGTTGGCGCTTGGTTTTGATGTTATTGGCAGACCGATTGTGGCGAACCTGTCCCGGATGCCTCATCTGCTCATTGCTGGAGCAACTGGAGCTGGCAAATCGGTAGCCATCAATGCCTTTATCGCTTCTATTCTTTTCAAAGCAACGCCTGAAGACGTTCGCATGTTAATGATCGATCCTAAGCGTATTGAGCTTTCGGTATACGACGATATTCCTCATCTCCTGCATCCGGTGGTGGTCGAAGCAAAAATGGCGTCGAGGGCGCTTTTGTGGGCTGTCCGAGAGATGGAGCGTCGCTACAAGCTGCTTGAGGAGAAGCGGGTGAAGTCCATCGCCTCATTCAATGAGGTCGCCGATGAAAAATTGCCGCATATTGTGATTATAGTCGATGAACTTGCCGACCTAATGATGGTAGCCTCGAAGGATGTTGAGACCTCCATCGCCCGTCTGGCGCAAATGGCGAGAGCTGCGGGCATGCACATTATTTTGGCGACCCAACGCCCTTCTGTCGATGTCCTCACTGGTCTGATCAAAGCCAATTTCCCCACCAGGATTTCATTTAAAGTTTCGTCGAAGGTTGATTCGAGGACCATCCTCGATGGTTCAGGTGCCGAACATCTGCTTGGTATGGGGGATATGCTTTTTTTGCCGCCAGGAGCCGCCAAATTGCAGAGAATACATGGGGCTTTGATTACAGAGCAGGAAACGGAAAGACTCGTTAATTATCTTAAGCAACAAGGTGCTGCCGATTACGATGAAACGGTGTCGCAGGTAATTGAGGAAGATGTGGAAAACCTAGAAATCGGCCATGAAGATTATGACGAAAAATATGACGAGGCTGTGGCTGTGGTCACGGAAACAAAACAGGCTTCAATCTCTATGATACAACGACGTCTGCGCGTCGGTTACAATAGAGCTGCGCGGATGATTGAAATGATGGAGAAGGAAGGTATTGTCGGGCCAGCAGATGGATCGCGACCTAGAGAAATTTTGGTTCGCCCGGGGTACATCAACGGAGAGTAGAAAGATAGAAACGAGTAATGGAGGTTTTGGCGAGGAGGATTTGGCTGAGAATGGCCTCTGACTTTCTAGTCATGCTGAAATTTTTTATGTTATTATGTCGCTGCTCCACATGTATCCATATTCCTGATACTTTTATTAAGTTTTGTTGTTCAAGCTTGTTTTGACGATTTTTCTTGACATAGGGGGGGGAACAAATTAAAAGAATTCGATGATCAGAATGAGTGGCTGTTCATTTTTTGTTTCAGGGCCGATTGTCTTGAAATTTAAGTAAAATGAGTAGGTTGCTTGAAGTGGTCAAGTTCAAAAAAGGATGGCTAAAGGGTGTGAGTTTTTGTTTTTTTGAATTAAGAAGCTAGAGGTTATTGGCTGTCCAAATCGGGCGCCATAAAGGAAAATCCAAGTGAGGAGGTAGTTTAATGCCAAGTTACGTAGATCCTTCAAAGTGTGATGGTTGCAAGGGTGGAGATAAAACCGCCTGCATGTACATCTGCCCAAACGATCTGATGGTTCTCAATGTTGAGGCTATGAAGGCGTACAATCAGGAGCCTGATGCATGCTGGGAGTGTTACTCCTGTGTAAAGATTTGCCCGCAAGGCGCAATTTTTGTTCGTGGTTATGATGACTTTGTACCGCTAGGTGGCCAGGTGCATCCGATGCGGTCCTCTGATTCCATCATGTGGACTGTAAAGTTCCGTAATGGCAATATCAAACGCTTCAAGTTCCCGATTCGGACAACTGCTGAAGGCGCTGCTAATGAGTATCCTGGTCAGAATGGGGCAAATCTTGATGACGAGTGTTTGCTGCTCGAGAGCAATCTGCCAACACCCACCAAGCTGGCCTAATTGTCGCTTGGTAATAGGGATTAACTGATAGTTTTATTCTAAAATAATTAGTTAGGAGATGAAATATGGCATTACCTAATAAGCCGAAAGGCGAGCTTGACGCCGTTGTTGATCCGGAAATCGTTGAGCACAGCTGTGACGTGCTGATTGTTGGTGGTGGTATGGCTGCCTGCGGTACAGCTTTTGAGATTACCAAATGGGCACCTGCTGGTTTGAAGACCATTCTTGTTGACAAGGCATCATTGGAGCGCTCTGGTGCCGTTGCTCAGGGTCTTTCTGCTATCAATACCTATATCGGTGAGAATCCTATCGAGAATTATGTCAAGATGGTGCGTAACGACCTGATGGGCGTAGTTCGTGAAGATCTCATTTATGACCTTGGTCGCCATGTAGATGAGTCTGTTAAGCTTTTCGAGGAGTGGGGCCTGCCCATCTGGAAGAAAGCAGAAGATGGTAGCACCCTCGACGGCGCAAAGCCTGCCAAGACTCTGCGCGAAGGCGGCACTCCGGTGCGGACCGGTAAATGGCAGATCATGATCAATGGTGAGTCTTACAAGTGTATTGTTGCTGAGCCGGCTAAGAAAGCCTTGGGCGATGCAAACATTCACGAGCGCATTTTTATCGTTAAGATGCTGCTTGATAAGAACAAAGAGAATACCATTGCTGGTGCGGTTGGTTTCTCAGTTCGTGAAAATAAAGTTCACGTCTATACCTGTAAGACCGCGATGGTTGCTTGCGGCGGGGCAGTAAATATTTTCCGTCCACGTTCGACCGGTGAAGGAAAGGGTCGTGCATGGTATCCTGTTTGGAACGCTGGTTCCACCTACACCATGTGTGCTCAGGTTGGCGCCACTTTAACCATGATGGAAAATCGATTCACTCCGGCTCGTTTCAAAGACGGTTACGGCCCTGTTGGTGCGTGGTTCCTTCTGTTCAAGGCTAAAGTTCAGAACGGTCTTGGTGAGTTCTATGCCAATAGCCCAGATGTTAAAGAAGAGCTTGCCAAGTTCATGCCGTACGGTGCATCTGCTGTGACTCCGACCTGTCTGCGGAATCACCTGATGATCAATGAGCTGAAGGCAGGGCGTGGGCCGATCTACATGGCTACCGACGTCGCACTCAACGCCTTCTTGGATGACATGCGCGCCGCCGGCAAAGATGAGAAAGAAGTAAAGAAATTCTGGAAACATCTTGAGTCCGAAG
>CAITZN010000577.1 GCA_903896915.1 uncultured bacterium | reverse complement strand
TGGTGTTTTTTCCGGTGGGTTGGTATAAGTAGTCTGATCTGATGTGCCGGTAACCAACATTTTTCTTTCCCAAACCCCCGATAACGATCTGCCCATGATGAAGAACAGAGAACAGACAGCTGGTACACAGCTCCTGGTGGTGGGCGGCGGGGCAGCTGGATTGATGGCCGCCGGCCAGGCGGCTGTGTGCGGGGCGAGTGTTCTGGTGCTGGAAAAGATGAAGCGCCCCGGCAGGAAATTGTGCATCACTGGCAAGGGGCGATGCAATTTGACCAATGTTGCGCCCCTTGCCGAATTCCTCACCCATTTCGGACCGAGTGGCCCTTTTCTCCGCCAGGCTTTTCATCGGTTTTTCACCCCAGAGCTCCTCGAATTTTTTGAGGAACGCGGCCTTGCCTTGGTCACTGAACGCGGTGGCCGTGTTTTCCCCGCTTCGGGCAAGGCTCCGGAGGTGCTGGCTGTTTTCGAAGAGTGGCTGCGTCAGTGTGGTGTCAAAGTAACCACTGGGCTTGCCGTCGATACCCTCCTTATTGAAGATGGTGTACTCACCGGCGTGTCCTGCGGCGGCAAGAGTATTGCCTGCGGCGCCCTCATCCTCGCCACCGGCGGAGCCTCCTATCCGGCCACCGGTTCGAGCGGCGACGGCTACCGGCTGGCCGAGCAGGCGGGCCATCGTCTCGTGCCTGTCCGCCCCGCTCTGGTGCCACTCGTTACTGCCGGCGACTGCGCTGGACGAATGGCGGGTCTGCAACTGCGTAACATTCTGGTACGGCTGTTCATCGACAACAAGAAAAAGGAAGAGGCCTTCGGTGAACTCGCCTTCACGGATTTCGGGCTGAGCGGCCCGGTGATCCTCACGCTCAGCGGCCGGGTCGTCGATGCCCTGCGCGCCGGGCAGGAGATAACACTCTTTCTTGATCTCAAACCTGCCCTGGATGACAAGAAACTCGACGCCCGGCTTCTGCGTGACTTCGAAACACGGAGAACTGAATCCCTCGCTAGTGTGCTCCGTGGGCTGTTGCCTGAGGAGATGGTCAACGTGGCTCTGGAGCTAACCGGGCTTTCTGCGGATCGTCTTGCGGGGGGCATCAGGGCGGACGAACGCAAGCGGCTGCGCCTCTGGCTGAAGAATTTTCGTCTGCAGGTTACCGGCTACCGACCCATGGCCGAGGCCATCGTCACTGCCGGTGGTGTCGATACCGCCCAAGTTAATCCCCGCACCATGGAGTCCCGGCTGGTGCAGGGCCTCTACTTTGTCGGCGAACTGCTCGACCTCCAGGCTGATACCGGCGGCTACAATCTCCAGGCCGCCTTTTCCACCGGCTGGCTGGCCGGTCGCTCTGCCGCCGCCCGACTCAACCCTTCTTCCCAGGAATAAAATGTTTCTCCCCACCACCCGGCAGGAAATGGAGGCCCTTGGCTGGCCCCGACTCGACATCATTCTGGTGACCGGTGACGCCTATATCGACTCGCCCTTCATGGGTATCGCAGTGGTCGGCAAACTCCTGCTGCACCACGGCTTTCGGGTTGGGGTCATTGCCCAGCCCGACCTGCGTACAGGCGATGATATCAGCAGGCTGGGCGAACCCTTGCTCTTCTGGGGTGTTTCCGGCGGTTCCATCGATTCAATGGTGGCCAATCGCACCGCTTCCGGCCGCAGACGGAAAACCGATGATTATACCCCAGGCGGTATCAATAATCGTCGTCCGGACCGGGCGGTGATCGCCTATGCCAATCTGATCCGCCAGTATTTTAAGCAGACCGTACCCCTGGTGCTTGGCGGCATCGAAGCGAGCCTGCGCCGCATTGCCCACTATGATTTCTGGGACAATAGGGTGCGGCGATCGGTCCTCTTTGATGCCAAGGCCGACTACCTGCTCTACGGCATGGCGGACAGGGCAGTGGTCGAGCTTGCCCAGGCCCTGGCTGCTAAACAGTCGCCGACAGAAATCCGTGGCCTCTGTTATGCGACAACCACGCCTCCCCCAGAGGCTCTGGTCCTGCCTCCTTACCCGGTGACGGCGGCCAATAAGGATGCCTTTACTTCGATGTTCCGTCTTTTTTACGAGAACAACGATCCGGTAACTGCACGCATCCTGGTGCAGCAGCAGGATAACCGCTTCCTAGTGCATAATCCACCGCAGTCACCCCTTTCCACCCCGGAACTCGATGCCATCCATGCCCTCGATTTTGAACGCGACCTCCACCCCTCGCATCGCCAGGCAGGCAAGGTAACCGCACTCGATACCATCCGTTTTGCCATCACCACCCACCGTGGTTGTTACGGTGAATGTAATTTCTGCGCCATAGCCGTGCATCAAGGCCGCACTATCCAAAAACGCAGCATCGACTCCATTGTCAGTGAAGCCAAGGCCATAGCTGTCCATCCGGCCTTTAAAGGTACCATTAGCGATGTCGGCGGCCCCACCGCCAACATGTACGGTTTTGACTGCACCCGCAAAGCGACCAAGGGGGTGTGCCGGGACAAACGCTGCTTGTTTCCGAAAATATGCCCGAATCTGAAGATTGATCATGGCCCGCTCATCGGTCTGCTGCAACGACTGCGCACGATCAAGAATATCAAAAAGATCGCGGTTGCCTCGGGCATCCGTTACGATATGATTCTTGCGGACCGGAAAAACGGGTTGGTTTATCTAAGGGAAGTGATCCGCCATCATGTTTCCGGCCAGATGAAAATTGCTCCGGAACACTGTAATGCCTCGGTTCTTGAGGCCATGGGGAAAACGGGTACGGATGAACTGCTCCGCTTCCGCCAGTCATTTAACCAGCTGACGCGAGAGGAGGGATTGGAACAATACCTGACGTATTACTTGATTGCCGCCCATCCGGGCTGCACCTTGGAGGCCATGGAGGAACTGCTTGCCTTCGTTAAGAAGGAACTGCACATTCTGCCTCGCCAGATTCAACTGTTTACGCCCACCCCCTCGACCTGGTCGACGTTGATGTACTGGACCGAGACCAACCCTTTCACCAACACGCCCTGCTTTGTCGAAAAAAGGGTTGAAGGCCGCGAGCGGCAGAAGGCCCTGCTGACCGGCTCAATTCCTGGCAAGGGAACCGTGCACCCGGCTCGCAAGCCTGCGATACAGAAGAAGAGAAAGCCCTGATCCGGGATAGCGCCTATCAAGACCTGTTGGTTCGGCCTGGTAGTGACTGGCGAGGGCTGTGAGTCCTCGTTTTTCTGATCAGGAAAGGACAGATACTTCCCCAGTGTCAAGATTGTAATAAGTGGCCACGACCGTAACCTTACCTTCCTGCACCAGGTCAGCCATGATCGGCTCGGATTCGGCAATTTTTTTTGCCGTGCAGAGCGCCAGTTCTTTGGTGGCATTATCCATCCAACAGCCTGCGAGTCCCTTGACCTTTTTCAGGGCAGCATCTATGGGGGGGGTCAGGCTGGCAATATGTCCATGCAATTTCACCCCTTGCGCCACGGCGCTGACCGCGCCACAGGAGGCATGGCCCATCACCATTACCAATGGGGCGTGCAGGTGGGAAACTGCGTATTCGATACTCCCGAGGATCTGGTCATTGATGATATTTCCGGCCACTCGCACGATGAACAGGTCACCAAGTCCCTGGTCAAAAATATTGACAGGCGGGACACGGGCATCCGCACAAGCCAGGATAACCGCAAAAGGTTCCTGCCCGGAGACGAGACCTTTCCTCGATTCTTCACAATGATTGGGGTGCTCCAACTCGCCGGCTACGAACCTTTTATTTCCGTCAAGCAAGATCTGTAGGGCTTCAGGCCCTGTTAGGTTTTTTCTAATTGATTGCACAGCAACATACCTCTCGTAATGGTTCTTTCTTCATGCCCTGCTTGCTGCAGAGGCTGCGGGGGGATGTCAATTCTTCTTAAATCGTTTCTGAATACCTTGGATGAGCCGGGAGATATTCCCGCTCATACCTCGGTCCGAGGAGGATGCGGTGGTATTTTGCTCCCCGCCTCTCAGCCCGGCCGTTGTCTGTGCCTGTGTTTTTTTAATCTTTTCAGTCAGTACCCGGATATCAACCGGCTTTTCGAGGACGTCAGCGGCACCCAGTTTCATGGCCTGAACCCCTTTCGCTACGGTGGCGTGACCGGTAAGGAGGATGACCTGGAGATCGGCATTGATAGCCTTGAATCTCTCTAAAGCCTGCAGGCCGTCGATTTCCGGCATCTGCAAGTCGAGGATGATGACGTCAAACGGTCTGCTTTCCACCAGGGTAAACGCCTCGGTGGCGGAAGAGACGGTGGTCACGTCCATATCACGAATCATCAGGCGCTCAGATAATATATTGAGAAAATCCTGGTCATCGTCAATCAACAACACCTGTACGGACATCATATCCTCCTTGGTTTCTTTTGTGCCGTTATGTCATTGTGACGTTTATTCTTCGAATTTTTTGGGAAGGGTCAATTGGATCAGGTGGCGGTGGGCATCAACGCTCACATCAGCCTGAAGAGCGACGATCAGCGGTTGCCCTTCTTGTGTGACCAGTTTACCGATCTCCTCAACCGCTACCCCCTCATCAAATTGTATCCCGATGACAACATGGCTGTCGGCGCTTTCTGCCCCGAGTTGCACGGTTTGATTGCCTGTGCTCATGGCAAAGAGATGTTTAAGACAGAGCCAGAGCAGATTTTCGACAATAAAAGGACGGGCCTGCAGCAGGATCGTAGTATCGGCAACAGTAATGGTGACCCCTTTCATGGCGGCCATGCGGGCTGCAAGCGCTGCTGTGAATTCGAGTATTTCTTTTATATCCGTAGTGGTGACCGGTTGTCCAGCGCTATGGGCGAAGCGGTTCAATCTGCCGACGATACTGTCGGCACGTTGCACCTGGCGGCGGATATCGCCGGCTAAGGTTTTGAGTCGTTCAGGGTTAAGGGGACGTCCTTTTTCAGACAGCAGGATCAGATCGTCCAGCAATCCGGCATTTTCGTTGACAATGGCCAGTGCGTTCTTGATTTCATGCGACATGGACGCTGTCATTGTGCCGCAAAACAATAAGCCGAGAGTATTGGCAGTACCTTGAAATCTGATCATGGGAGCACTCCTTACGGTTGAAAGATTTCGTTGAGTTTGGCCATGAGCACCTCAATCTGTACCGGCTTGATCAGGTAGAATTGCTTGCCACTTTCCGCAGAGCAGGCATTGAAATCCTCTTCAGAGCCATGCCCGGTAAGAAAGATGAATTTCATGGAAGGGCGCTTGACTTCCAGCAGTCGTTTCAGTTCCAGGCCGTTCATTTCCGGGAGCCTGACATCGAGTAAGGCGATATCGAAGGACTCGTGTTCGACGAGGTCGAGAGCGGCACGATAACCGGTCACCCATGAGGCCGTGATTCCTCTCATGGCCAGTCGTTCTGCCAGGGTCGAAACCAATTCTTCCTCATCATCAACCAGTAATACGCGCATCTGCTTCTCCTTTCTTGGTATTGTATTCAAGCGGCAAGGCAATGACAAAGGTCGTGCCTTGATCGACTGTGCTTTCTATGTCAATGGTGCCGCCGATTTCCTTGACCAGCCCGTAGGTAATCGACAATCCTAGGCCAGTGCCGCCGCTTCCGCTCTTCGTCGTGAAAAACGGTTCGAAGATCTTGTCGAGGTTATCTTGTGGGATGCCGCAGCCATTATCACTGACGGTGATCACCAGCGTCCTGCCGTCACTGGCCATGCGGCTGCTGATTTCGAGCTGACCGCCGTCTTTCATAGCGGCAAAGGCGTTATTGACCAGATTGATGAAGATCTGCTGCAGTTTACCCCGGTCGCTGACAAATTCAGGGATTTCATCAGGAATGTCCACCGCAATCGTGATGCTACGATAACCGGCTTCCTTGGCCTGGAATTCGAGGACATCGGCCACGATCTGTTTCAGGTTGACCTTTTGGACGCTGACCTGAATGTTTCTTGCAAAATTGAGCAACTGTCTGGTGATAGTCGCGCACCGATCCACCGAACTGATAATGGAATCAACCAGGCCGATGAGACGGTTGTCGCCAGCGTATTCATGGCGAAAGGTAAAGAGATCCTTGATCAGGCCGGCCTTTTCGTTGATGATTGCCAGCGGATTGTTGATCTCGTGAGCCACGCCTGCCGAGAGCCGGCCGATCGAGGCCATTTTGTTGGCGTATTCCACCTGATGCAGGGTCGCAACCCGTTTCTGATCGGCCTGGTAAATGCTGTTGACCAGATAGGTGGAGATACCGATGACCACCCCTACAATGATCAGAATCGAACCAATGAGAAAAATGAGGATCTTGGTGCCGGTATCATACCACGACTTCATAAGGAATTGTTTTTGCTTGATCACCATGAGGATGAACGGTGTGCCCGTGATATAGGCATAACCGATAAT
>CAITZN010000576.1 GCA_903896915.1 uncultured bacterium | reverse complement strand
TTGAAGCAAAGCCCACTTCTCCTGCAGGCTCAATCACCGGAACCCAAGGCTGGAAATCTGGCCAGCTGCATCCGAATCTATCTTGGACCCACTACCGAGCCCTGCTGCGTGTGGACAAGGCGGAAGCCCGGGCATTCTATGAGATTGAGGCGATCAACAATAGCTGGACAGCGCGGGAGCTGGAACGGCAGATCGGCAGCCTGTTCTATGAGCGACTGGCCCTGAGCCGCAACCCGAAGAAATTGCGGCAGCTGGCCATGAAAGGCCATGAGGTGCAGAAACCGGTGGATCTCTTCAAGGATCCGGGCGTCATGGAATTCCTTGGCCTTCCGGAATCCCACAAGCTGAAGGAACCTGGCCTGGAACAGGCTCTGATCAATAACCTGCAGTCCTTCCTGCTGGAGCTGGGCAGGGGATTTGCCTTTGTGGCACGGCAGCAACGGCTCACCCTGGATGGCGACCACTTTTACATCGACCTGGTGTTTTACCACACGATCCTGAAATGTTATGTGGTCATCGACCTCAAGAAAGGGAAACTGACCCATCAGGATCTCGGCCAGCTCCAGCTTTATGTCAATTACTACGACCGCGAAAAGCGGTCCCCTGGAGACGGACCGACCTTGGGGCTGATTCTGTGCACCGACAAGAACGATGCCGTGGTACAGTACACCTTGGGCGACGAACAGAGGAAAACCATCTTTGCCAGCCGCTACAAGTTTCATCTTCCCAGCGAGGACGAGCTTCGGACGCAATTGCAGCACGAAGTCCGAACGCTGGCGGCTCCATCAAAGAAGAAATCCTGATTCATGGGTATGGTTGGATTGCTACGACTCAGATATCGCCGGCAATTTCTTCGGCAAGCGGCGGCGGCCATACAGCATCAGCAGCAGCGAGGCGACCAGCAAGGCCGGGCCGCGCCAGCTGAGGTGCCATTGCCAGTAATGCCTGCCTTGGACATAAACAATGCCGGTTTTCAGTTCCAAGAGAGATTCAACTGTTTTTGCCGAATATTTTTTACCGGCGACAACTGGTAGCAGATATAACAGCAAGAGTTCATTGGCTGGCCAGACCATCGAATTATAAATGCTAAAATCTCCTATCCAGAAACCATAAACACATCGCCATAAAAGAAAGGCCAGCGGGGGAACCGCCAGCCAACGCCACCCCGCCAGTTGATGATGGCATAGGCCTGCAGGGCCAGGTAGATGGCGAAGCTGCAGTACGACAGAATTTTGAGCAGGTGTTCCGATGGCATGAAGGATCTCCGGCAAGGTCGGTTTCAAAGACAAAATCATGGGAAACATGGGAAGCCTGCGAATAATGGTATTTATGAATCCATAGAACCGGCGGCGGCCCATAATTCCCATGCTTTGCATGCTTCCCATAATTCCCAGGTTCCCATAAAGCGATGGCGCGGCGCATTACCAGGCAACACCGGCTGGCGTTACAGCAACTGTTTTAAGCGCGGTGTTCTGTGCAGGGACGGCGGGGACGGTGGCAAGGAAAAGGACCCACAGAGCCGCAATCCCTCAGACCCTCAGACCCGTAACCCCGTAGACCCCTGAATTCGCCTTCCCCTAGTGCCTAGTGCCTTGTGCCTAGTGCCTTCTTCTGCAACATCATGCTCGTTTTTGGCAACATTGTCATGGACGGTCGGCACGATTGTCCTTATATTCGTAACCAATCATTGTGCCCAGGGCACCCGCCCTGAAGATCACCCTATCCCAACCGCGAAGGAGCTGCCGCCATGCCTCAATTCCGCATTGCCCTGGTTGTCATCTCGCTCATTCTGAGTGTTCTGATCGGGCTCAGCCTGGCCCGGGGTCGCCAGGATCTGGGGGCCCAGGCGCCGGCGGAGGGGACCGGACCGGCCAAGCCGCTGGTGATCGGGCTGTCGATGGACACGCTGAAGGAGGCGCGCTGGGAGACCGATCGCGATCTCTTTGTCGCCAAGGCGAAGGAGCTGGGAGCCGAGGTCAAGATCCAGTCGGCCAACTCCATCGATGCGACACAGGTGGAGAATGTCCGGGCCTTCATCGGCCAGGGGGTGAATGCCGTGGTGATCATCCCGCACAATGGCGGCGCGATGTCGCAAGTCGTCAAGGAATGCCAGGCGGCCGGGATTCCGGTGCTTGCCTACGACCGGCTGATTCCCGCCTGCAATCTCGATCTCTATGTCACCTTCGACAATGTGAAGGTCGGCGAGGCGCAGGCGCAATACCTGGTCGAGCACCTGACGACGCCTGGCAAAGGCAAGATTGTCCGAATCTACGGGGCGCCGACCGACAACAACGCCAAGATGTTCAAGCAGGGTCAGGACAAGGTTCTCAAACCCTATATCGACCGTGGTGACATCGTGGTGGTGCATGAGGACTGGGCG
>CAITZN010000575.1 GCA_903896915.1 uncultured bacterium | reverse complement strand
GGTCATGAAAGGGGCGGAGCAGCAGGGTCAAGGATGATTCATGTTGTTTGTTGAGCAGTTCACCCTTTTCGCTGATGATTTTTCCGGCCAGAAACTGAAAATCCTGTTCTATCTGTTTGCGTGCTTCAGCCAGCAGAAGCTCTCTTTCTTCAACTTGCTGCCGCATCGCATTGCAGGAGGTCTGCAATGAAGCGTTATCGGCATCAAGTTCCCGGCACTCTCTGGCGAGTTCGTTGCGCTCCAAACGGAGTCTTTGTATTTCTGCTTCGTCTTCTCCAGATTCTTCTTGCAACCGTTCCAAGCGGAGGGCAAGAGATAATTGCCTCTGTTGGGAACTGCTGCGCGCCAGAAGAAAGAGAATAACAGCAACCACCGTGGCGACGGTCAGCCCTAAGCAGAAAGAGGAGAACTGCAGTTGGTCGAGAGTTGGGAGGGGAAGATTCACGGGGCTGATGGAAAGGCTGTTGGACCGTTTCTGTGCATGGTCAGTTGCGACGGGATAGACGACGCAGTTCCTCAAGTTCTTCCAACAGTTCAAGGGCCAGGGCGCAACCGGGAAGATTGATTCGAAGATCCTGCTGCAACCTGAGAGTGGTTTGCACCCGTTTGATGGCGACAAAGGTGAAAAGCCATTCCTGCGGCGAGTGTCCGTCCGGGCTGAGTATACCCTCCTCGATCATGTCGTGAACAAGTTCAGCGCTAACGCCACAGAGCCTACAGAGCTCTGCAAGCGTGCAGCGGGTTTCTTCATTCAGGATCATGCCCTGGATGTAGATTCTTTGTTCGGTCATATCAGATCCCCAGCTCGGAACGAGGGTTGAAAGGCATTGTCTTCGCCATGGTGGCGTAAAGGTTGCGCTGTTCTTCGGTATTCGCTTCAGGGACAACAATATGCAAGGTGATGATCTGGTCGCCTCGCTGAGTGCCGGTCGATAATCCTTTGCCTTTGAGGCGAAGTTTTTTGCCGCCTTGCGACCCTGGCGGTATTTTTACCTGGACGTTGCCGCCAAGAGTGGGAACTGTGAGGGTTGCTCCCAAAGCGGCCTCCCATGGAGCGATCGGCAAGGTGAGATGGATGTCGCGTTTTTCAGCATGGAAAAGACGATCCTCCTGAAAGGCAACCTCCAGGAAGAGGTCGCCTGGAGGGCTGCCTCCGTATCCTGGCAACCCTTGCCCCTCAAGGCGAATCCGCTGTCCTGCGATAATACCCTGAGGTATGACCACATGCAATGTGTGAGGAGTCGTCTTGACATGACCACTGGTATCGACTGCCGGGCGGGTCAGGGTGAGGGTCTGTTTAGCTCCGAAGTAGGCATCTGCCAGAGATATCAAAATCTTGGCGTGCTGATCCTCCCCTTTCATCTTGAAGACATGCTGGCGCTGTTGGTCTGTGTGGGCATGACCGAATAACGATTCGAAAAAATCGCTGAATCCAGAGGCATCGCCTCCAGTATAGCCGGCACCCCGGAATTCAAAACCGGCATCCCAATTCGGAGGCGGTTCGAAATTCTGGCCATCGCGCCAGTTGGCACCAAATTTATCGTAGGCCGCTCTTTTTTCAGGATCTTTTAAAACTTCATAGGCTTCGCCGGCATTTTTAAATTTGGCCTCGGCATCTCGTTCCTTGCTGACGTCGGGGTGGTATTTTCGGGCAACTTTGCGATAAGCCTGTTTGATTTGATCCTGGGTGGCATCTCGAGTAATGCCCAGTATCTGGTAATAATCTTTATATTCCATAGCCTGTGTGGGGACACCGTAGGGATAATAGTTGATACTTAACAGTAAGAATAGAATATTAAAAAGAAAAGAAAAAAAGAGTTGTGGCGGCTTTCTCCTTGAAGAGCACAAGACGTTTCTTTTATGCTATAGTTAGAGATATGAATAATAAAATAAAGAATATTGTCCTGACCGGCTTCCGGGCGACTGGAAAATCTCTAATTGGCAGGCTGCTTGCCCAAAAGCTCCGGTATACATTTATAGATGCCGACATTTTGCTTTGTGAACGCCTGGGCGCTCCCATTGCCGATATTGTCGCCCAACATGGATGGCCTTTTTTTCGGCAGGCTGAACGCCAACTGCTCATGGAAGTCCCGGAAATGGTACAGACGGTTCTGGCAACCGGTGGCGGTGCGATAGAGCACCAGGAGGAATGGCTGCGGATCCGGAACTGCTGCTATGTGGTCTGGCTTGATGCCGATGCCGCAACTATCAGGCAGAGGATGTGTAATGACCCCAATACTTCGGGGCAACGTCCGGCCCTGACCGGCAGTTCGGCCCATGACGAAATAGAAGAACTCCTGCTGAGACGTGCTCCTCTTTATTCTGCCGGTTCGCACCTGCGTCTTGATACCGTTGGCAAGGAACCGGCCGCCTTAGGGGAGAGCATTATTGAACAGATGCGTACCGTTTAGCTGGAGATGGATGGAATATTTTTGGTTGTCTGGAATAACGAGTGAGATGGGCAAAAGGATAAAAGGGAAGAGGACGTGACGACCGAATTCAAAAGCAGAAAGGTCCATTCAGTGTGGATGGTCACCAGAGAATACGATCGGCTGGCTGGTGCGGGCGGTGTTAAAGATGTGTGCCGCCAGCTTGCCGAAGTTTTGGCGGCCGGTAGTAATTGCTCGGTCCGGGTGGTTATGCCCCGCTATGGATTTATGGATGCTGCCCGTCTTGGTTTTTCGCTTGCCAGAGTCGGCCAGGCAAGTGGTCGTATTGGTGGGCGCCGCTATGAGCATCTTTTTGAGGTTGATATGAATTATGCCGCTGAAGAGCGGCGGGAAAAGGTGGCGATCTGGCAGACCATTCTCAATAATGTCACCGTCTTTCTGGTGGAAGCTGATCGTTTTGCCGCTAAGCGCGGTGTCTATACCTATACGGAAGAGGATGAACTGGAAGTTGCATGGCAACGCCGGGGCGGGGGCCATTTTGATTATTTTGCCATGAATATTCTTTTGCAGAAGGCCGCTTTGGATCTGATGATCCTCCTTGATGAACATCCAGATGTCATTCATTGCCAGGATGGACACGCGGCAACGCTGCCAGCAATGATGCGGGAAAATAACGGATACCGACATTATTTCCGACAGACCGGTGCGGTGGTTACCATCCACAATGCCGGCTTGGGATATCACCAAGAAGTCGAAGATCTTGTGTTCGCCCAGGCCGTTACTGGCCTGCCGAAGAAGGTGATCCTGTCGGGTTGTCTCAACGGGAGTTTTGATCCGTTTATGGCGGCTTCGAAGTATGCTGTACTGAGTACAGTCAGTGAGAACTATGGCCGCGAATTACAGCAGACTCCAGACGATGCCCGCACGGGCTGGTTGGGGCACACCCTTTTAAAAAACGGGGTACTTATAGCTGGCATAACCAATGGCATTGATCCTAATGCTTTCAATACAAGCCGTCCGGCACAGTTGGGGTTGGCAGCGGGGTATGATGTCCTGGGAGATGTTGCCGGAAAGAAAAGTTGTAAGGCTGCCTTGCTTGCGCAGATTGCAGCGAACGGTCCGTGGGAGCGGGTGAAACAATTCGGGGTACTAGAAGCATCTCCTGAAATTCCGCTCTTTACGTTTATCGGTCGCTTGACTTCGCAAAAAGGGACAGATGTCCTGACCCAGGCGATCACTGAGGTGTTGCCGCAGGAGCCGACATGCCAATTCCTTGTTCTCGGTTCCGGAACAGCGGAGTTTGAAAAACAGTTGGAGCTATTGGCAAGCTCTGGAATTGGCCGAGGAAGGATATGTTTTCTCAGAGGGTATGACTCATTTCTGGCCAACAAAGTGTATGCGGCCGGTGATTTTTTTCTTATCCCCTCCCGGTACGAACCATGTGGGCTCACCGATTACATAGCCCAGTTACTAGGTAACCTACCAATCGTTCATCGCGTTGGCGGGCTGGTCAAGGTCATTGATGGGCAAACCGGGTTTTCCTATAGTGAGAATGTATCTACAATTCTTGCGGCCACCATGTCGCGGGCGTTGATGATCTATCAGCACGACCCTGACAGAATCCGGGCTATGCAACGGGCTGCGGTCGAACGGATTATTCATTGTCACACCTGGGAAAAGGTGAAGGATGCGTATCTTTCCCTCTACCAACAGGCGATGCAGATGTCCTGCTAGCCTTCACACCTTAAAGCTGTCCTTGGGGATACCCAGGGGATGCTTAATGGATAATGACCAGCACGTATCCGAAACTTTCTAACAAAGGAGTGGAATACTATGGCGATAAAAGTGGGTATTAATGGATTTGGCAGGATCGGGAGAAATATCTTCAGGGCCTTGAGCAAGGATTCTGCCTTTGCAGACATTGAGATTGTAGGAATCAACGATCTGACCGATGTGAAGACCATCGCCCATCTTGTGAAATATGATTCCATCATGGGGGTTTCTGCTCAACAAATTAGCGCTGGGGAGAACAGTATTATCGTAGATGGTAAGACTATTCCAATAACCAGCCATCGCAAGCCGAACGAAATTCCATGGGCTAGCCTTGGAGCTGAATATGTGCTTGAATGCACCGGGCTTTTTTGTGATATGGAGTCAGCCAAGGCCCATATTGACGCCGGAGCCACCAAGGTCATTATTTCAGCCCCTGCCAAAGGCGAGGTGAAAACTATTGTCATGGGGGTTAACGAGGACGAATACGACCCTACCGTGCATCATGTGGTATCGAATGCCTCCTGCACCACCAACTGTCTTGCCCCGGTGGCCCAGGTAATTTTGGATAATTTCGGCATCAAACGAGGATTGATGACAACGGTGCATGCCTATACAGGTGATCAACGATTACTCGATTTTCCTCACTCCGACCTCCGCAGGGCTCGCGCTGCAGGAATGTCGATGGTGCCGACCAAAACCGGAGCGGCAGCAGCGGTTGCGTTGGTGATCCCGGAATTGAAAAATAAATTTGATGGCCTGGCTGTCCGTGTCCCTACCCCGGACGTTTCGCTCGTTGATGTGGTAATCGAGGTTGAGCGTGAAACAACGGTGGCGGAGGTCAACAAGGCCCTCGCTGCTGCCGCCAACCGGTATCTGCGCTACACAGAAGAACCCTTGGTGTCGATTGACTTTCAGGGGGATCCCCACTCTTCAATTGTCGATGGTCTGTGTACCAAGGTGCTAGGAACTTCCGTCAAAATTATGAGTTGGTATGATAATGAATGGGGTTATTCCAACCGGATGCTCGACCTAGTGATGCATATGGTTGCCAATAAACCTCTGTAGCC
>CAITZN010000574.1 GCA_903896915.1 uncultured bacterium | reverse complement strand
TGGATTACCTGATTCCCAGCAACTCCAATCAGACCTATGACATGAACGTGCTGATCCACTCCATCCTGGACGGCGCGGAATTCATGGAGGTCCATGGCGGCTTTGCCCGCAATATCATCTGCGGCTTTGGCCGTCTCGGTGGTCAGACCGTGGGGCTGGTGGCTAATCAGCCGGCAGTCCTCGCGGGTGTGCTCGACAACGACGCCTCGTTTAAGGCCGGCCGTTTTGTGCGTTTCTGCGACTCGTTTAATATCCCGCTGATCACCCTGGTGGATGTTCCGGGTTTCATGCCCGGTCCGGACCAGGAACACGGCGGTATCATCCGGCACGGCGCCAAACTGCTCTACGCCTTTACCGAGGCCACGGTTCCCCGGATCTCGGTGATCATCCGCAAGGCTTACGGCGGCGCCTACCTGGTGATGAACTCCAAACATATCCATTGCGATGTCAATTATGCCTGGCCGACGGCTGAGATCGCGGTGATGGGCCCCAAGGGTGCGGCCGAGGTTATCCACCGCAAGGAGATCTACGCAGCTGATGATCCCGAGGCTGTGCTCAATGAGAAGATGGAGGAATACCGCCGCACCTTTGCCAACCCTTTTATTGCCGCGCAACGGGGCTATATCGATGACGTTATCTTCCCCCGGGACACCCGTTCGCATCTCATCCGCACTTTGCAGATGCTGGACAGCAAGAGAACCAAGGGTCCTGATCGCAAACACGGAAATATTCCCCTGTGAGATACGCTTATGTTTGATAAGATTCTGATCGCCAATCGCGGCGAAATTGCCATTCGCATCATTCGTACCTGTAACCGCCTCGGTATCGGTACGGTGGCGGTCTATTCCGATGCCGACAGTCGCAGCCTGCACCGGCACCTCGCCGATGAGGCGGTGCATATCGGCGAGTCGCAGTCGCAGAAATCCTACCTCAATATCGACAAGATTCTTGCTGCAGCCAAAGCAACCGGTTGTCAGGCCGTCCACCCCGGCTACGGTTTTCTCTCCGAGAATGCGCGGTTTGCGGAGGCGGTTGCAGCCGCGGGCATGGTGTTCATCGGTCCTCCGGCCGCAGTAGTCGACCTGATGGGTGACAAGATCACCTCCAAGGAGTTGGCCAAGAACGCGGGCGTTCCGGTCATTCCCGGCCATATTGAGGCGATTGCGGATGAAGAGGAGGCCCTGGTGGTGGCTGAGAGCGTCGGCTACCCGGTGCTGTTGAAACCTGCGGCTGGTGGCGGCGGCAAGGGCATGCGCATTGTCCACAAGCCTGAAGAGATGAAGGCGGCCCTGGCAGCGAGCCGTCAGGAGACCAAGAAGGCCTTTAACGACACCCGTATCTTTGTTGAGCGGTATATCGAAGAGCCCCGGCATATCGAGATCCAGATCCTGGCGGACAGCCATGGCAACATCGTGCATCTGGGCGAGCGGGAATGCTCGATTCAGCGGCGGTACCAGAAGGTGATTGAAGAGTCGCCCTCTCCTGCGGTTACGCCTGAACTCCGTGAGCGGATGGGTCAGGCGGCCTGTGCGTTGGCCCGTCAGTCGGGGTATGTCAGTGCGGGCACAGTTGAGTTTGTGATGGACAGCCGTCTCGATTTTTATTTTCTGGAGATGAACACCCGCCTGCAGGTGGAACATCCGGTGACCGAACTGGTGACCGGCCTTGACCTGGTGGAATGGCAGCTGCGCATCGCCTCGGGCGAACCGCTGCCCTTTGATCAGAGTGGGGTCACCTTCAACGGCTGGGCGATCGAGGCGCGAATCTGCGCGGAAGATCCGTCCCGCGGCTTCATCCCCTCAACGGGCATGATTACCCGCTATGCGGCACCTCGTGGCAAAGGCGTCCGGGTGGACAGCGGGGTCAATATAGGCGGCAAGATTGATGTTTATTACGACTCGATGCTGGCCAAATTGATCTGCCATGGCCAGACGCGGGAAGAGGCTCGCCGTGGGTTGATCGAGGCCTTGAACGGCTACCATATCGAGGGTGTGTCGACCAACATTGATTTTGTAACCAGCGTGCTGTGCCTGCCCGAGTTTGCGGAAGGCAATCTGAGCACCGGCTTTATTGAGCAGCACTTCGATGGCGGCAAGCCGAAACGGCCCTCGGAGCAGCAGGATCTCGAATTGGCGGCGCTGGCGGCAACGCTCATCTATCATACCCGCACTGTGGCGGTGCGCGAGTCGCTACGTCACATGATTTCAGACATTGGCATTAAAAGGGATCAGGGACATGTGCATTCGTACACCGTCCGTTCCCAGAACGATCATTTTGAGGTGACTCTGCATGGGATGCCGCTGGGCAGCAACCTCTGCACCATCCGGGTGGACAATAAAAGCCACAAGGTCGAGCTTCCTCATTTCGAGTTCTTCCGCCGCCGGCTTAAACTTAATATCGACGGGCAGGAATATCGCTTTCGCGTGCAGTTTGATGAATCGTTCATGTTCATGTCTTTCAATGGTATCTCCCGCTTGTTCGAGGTCTATACCCCGAAAGAGTGGGCCATGATGAAATATATGCCGGAAAAGGCGGACACTGTTTTTAACAACATCCTGCTCTGCCCGATGCCTGGCCTGGTGGTGGATGTGCTGGCCCAGAAGGGCGAGCGTGTTTTTCGCGGTCAGAACCTGGTGGTCCTGGAATCGATGAAAATGGAGAGCGGCGTTGCTTCGCCGGTGGACGGCGTTATTGCTGAGGTCCGGGTCAGCAGCGGTCAGGCGGTGGAGGCGGGAGAAACTCTCATCCGTTTTGAAGTGTAACCGCCATTGGTTATTTCGCCCTTTTCCTTTCCGTCGCCTGAACCCCTACAGTCCGGGCGACAGTCGACCATTGGTCGCTTTACACCTTGCTTCCGGGGTGTCATCTACCGACGTTGTGAATTGATGCAATGCACATAGCGACGACCCATAGAAACACCGATTTTGACGGCTTGGCTTCCATTATAGCCGCCACTGTCATCTATCCCGGTACGGTGGCTGTCTGTCCGAAAAATGTTAATCCCAATATCCACCGCTTTTTATCCCTCCATAAGACCTCCTTTGACCTCATTTTGTGCGGAGAAGTAGATCTGAATGCCGTAACCCGGATAATCGTGGCCGATACTAATCAGTGGCGACGTTTGGACCGATTCGATCAGCTCAAGGATCGGGAAGGTGTCGAGCTTCTGCTCTGGGATCACCACATGGGGATCGGCGATATCAATCCTCAGTGGCAATGTGTCGAAAAGGTGGGTGCCACTATCACTCTGCTGCTTCGCGAAATCCAACGACAGGAGTTGCCCATCACCCCGTTGCAGGCAACGCTTTTTCTCCTCGGACTCTACGAGGATACCGGCCAGCTGACCTTCAGCTCTACTACCCCAGAAGATGCCCGGACTGCCGCTTTTCTTCTCGAACAGGGCGCGGATCTGAATATTGCGGTCGATTTTCTCAATATGGCCTACGGCGAGGTCCAGAAAAAAGTGCTGTTTCGCTTGATGCGCGATGCCGAACAGCACGAAATCAAAGGCAAGCGAGTCGGTATCGGAGTGGTGCATATCAACAAGCACGTCGAGTTGGCCATGGTGGTGCAGTTGTATGGCAAAATTGTCAACGCCGATGCGGTCTTCGTCATTTTCGTCAATGAGGACCACGGCTTTTTCGTTATCGGCCGCAGTTCCGCCCCGGAAATCAATGTGAATACAGTTCTGCATCGGTTCGGCGGCGGCGGCCATCCTGGAGCTGGATCGGCCACGATTAACGATACCCATATCACTTCAGGCGAAATCAGGCAGAAAATCATTGCCGCCCTCCATGAGGTCCAGCGCGGAGGCGCCCTGGTGGCGGATATGATGTCTTTTCCGGTCACCACCGTGGACCCGGACACTCCGATGCATGAGATTCAACATATCATGGAGTTGGAGAAGATCAGGGGGGTTCTGGTTGAAGAAAATGATCGTTTACTCGGCATCGTGGTGCTGTGGGATTTGAAAAAACTTAAGCTGAGGAAACAATGGGAAAGCCCGGTCAAGGCCTTTATGAACAGGAAGGTGACGACCATTTCCCCGGATGCCCCTGCCGGTGAGGCGGCGGAGCTGATGGTACAGAAAAATATCGGCCATCTGCCGGTGGTTCAGGGAGCAAAGGTTATCGGTATTGTGACGCGTACCGATATCATCAATTACCTCTATGGTATGCTTCCCGCTTAATGGTTGGGCTCAACAGAGATTGTCTCTGATTTGGCGTCTTTTTCGGACCGTAATTCCTTACGGATGGCAAGCCCTAGCTTGGCAATCATGTAGGGTTTTTTGACATACTGCCCGACTCCGAGTCGCAGGGCCTGGGTGATCCGTTCCGTTTCGGAAAAACCACTGGTAATGATCGCTTTCTGGCCAGGGGCAAAGATCAGAAACTGTCGATACGTATCAAGACCGTCGATTCCAGCGCCAAGGATCATATCTAACAGGAGGAGATCAAATGGCTCCTGCCTAGCCAACTCCAAAGCCTCTTCACCACTACCCACGGTAGCCACCTGGTATCCCAACTCCGTCAGAATGGTGGAGGCAATCTCCCGCTGTTCATCGACATCGTCAATGACCAGAATTTTTTCACCGCTACCACGATAATCTTCAAACGAGGCTGTTTGCATTTGATGCAGATACGTTTTCGAAGTGACGGGGAAAAAGAGTGTGAAGGTGGTGCCGATACCAATTTGGCTCTCACAATTGATATAGCCATGATGGTCTTTTACCGTCCCCCAGACAACAGCCATGCCGAGTCCTGTCCCACTCTTTCCCATCTTTTTAGTGGTGTAGAACGGTTCAAAGATCTTGTCGAGATCCTCGGGCTTG
>CAITZN010000573.1 GCA_903896915.1 uncultured bacterium | reverse complement strand
CTCGAATTTTTCGAGTGGTTACTCAGTATGCTTATCGATTCTTTTTGCAGTCGTCAAGATAAAAAATAAATTGTTTGTGAAAGATACCAAAATTCAGACTGATAGTCTGGATAGCTTTGGCGGGGAAAAGGTGATCTGTTGTCAGCTTGAACAAGGCGGGAGGTCGGGATGTTGCGTTCTATAACGCAGTATTGTTGGATATCGTTACGTTTATCCAACAGGTAAGAAAGCACGACATCATATTTCAAATAAGTATGATGTCGTGAGTGGCGGTATCGAGAAGATCCCTAACATTGTATCGAGCAATTTCCATGCGACTCGACGCTAAAGGCTGCGGATCGAGCCTTGAAAGGGAAGGAGTTTATCCTATTCCTTGTCACCGCTCTCAAACCCCGGCAAATCTAATGGGCTGACCACTGGTTTCTTCGGGGTGCCGGTGATGTCGCTAACACGGCGGACCGTACGGTTGGAGATTCGTTTGCCTTTGGCGCTGGCCCCCTTGATCAGGAAGTCGTCCATGTCGATTTCAACGGCATTCTGTTTGGCTCGGGCTGAGGGCGCCAGGCTGACCCGCACTCTGAACCCTTCCTTGCCGATGAGCAGCAGGAGAATGGTCGAGCGTTTATCCTCATCGAACAGCCGATATTCGCGGTTGAGGATGAATTTCGGTGTGGCGAACCGCTTAGCATAAGCGAGATTTTCAGGGCCATGGCGATAGATCAGGTTGAACACCAGATCGCCACGCACTGCCCCTACCCAGTAGAGATCGTTGCCGATAAAGAGCTTGTCGGGAACGTGCACCACCTTGTAGAGACCATCTTTGAAGATCAGCAGCAGTCGGTCGTATTCGGAGCAGAAAAGTTCGAGATCATGTGCCTGTTCCTCGGCCTTGATCTTGTGGCCGATGAAGCCGCTTTCCCGGTGATAAACGACATGGAGATCGGAGAGCGCTGCTGAACGGGCATCGGCCGCATCAAAGGCGCACAGTTCGCTGCGGCGAGGAAAGAGCGGGCCGTATTTGGCGATCAGTGCTTCGATATAATTGATGGTATAGCCCACCATGTCGGTGAGGTGCTGTTTGATCAGGGCGATGGCCTTTTCAATCTCCCGGATCTCTTTTTCCTGGCGGTTGATGTCGTAGCGGGAGATGCGGCGGATCTTGATTTCCAATAGCCGTTCGACATCGTCGCTGGTGATTTTACGTAACAGTTCCTCGGTATAGGGCACCAGGGCCTGCTTGATGGTGCTGACTACCGCCTTGTAATTGATTTTTTCCTCAATCTGCTTGTAGAGCCGTTCTTCAATGAAGATCTGCTCCAGTTTGCGGGCGTGCAGTTTTTCCTCAAGTCGCCCCAGGTCAATGGTCAGTTCGCGTTGCAGATTTTTGAGCAGCCGGTCGGTATTGCGCCTGAGGATATCCTCGACATTGTGCTGCCGTGGCATGCTTTCCTCAATCGCCACCAAGCTGGGAGAAACGCTCAGCTCGCAGTCGGTGAAGGCATAGAGGGCGTCGATGGTTTCTTCGGCTAGTACGCCGCGCGCCAGTTTAATTTCAACTTCAACATTCTCGGCGGTGTAATCATTGATCGAGGCAATTTTCAGTTTACCGGCCTTGGCAGCCTTTTCTATGGATTCGATCAACGATTCGGTGGTGATGTTGTAGGGCAGTTCGGTGATGACAATGGTTTTGGGATCCGGTTCCGTCATCTTTACCCGGCAGCGGATGCGGCCGTTGCCGTGGTCGTAGTTGGTGACATCAATGATGCCGCCCCGGTTGAAATCAGGATAGAGAACGATCTCTTGGCCCCGCAGATAATCGACTTGCGCCTGGAGCAGTTCCGTGAAATTATGCGACATGATCTTGGTGGCCATGCCCACTGCGATGCCCTCGGCGCCGAGGAGCAGCAGCAACGGGATTTTGGCCGGCAGGCACACCGGTTCCTGCATGCGGCCGTCGTAGGAGTCAACGAACTCGGTCAGGTCCTTGTTGAACAGGGTTTCACGAGCTAGCGGTGACAGACGGCATTCGATATACCGGGGGGCCGAAGCCTGGTCGCCGGTGAAGATGTTTCCGAAATTGCCCTGGCGGTCGATAAGGAACCCCTTGTTAGCCAGATTGACCAGTGCCGCGAAGATCGACTGATCGCCATGCGGATGCAGTTTCATGGTCTCGCCGACTACATTGGCTACCTTGTGAAAACGGCCGTCATCCATGTTGTGCAGGGTCTGTAGCAAACGCCGTTGCACCGGTTTGAGGCCATCGTCGACGTCGGGAATGGCCCGGTCGCGGATGACATAGGCGGTATAATCTAGAAAATTAGTGTCAAACATCTGGTGCAGCTTGCCGCGCTGCGGCTCGATCGTCTCACTCATATCGGCCTCACTATCAGATGATCCATGATATACTGCTTCCGTTCAGGGGTGTTTTTGCCCATATAAAACCGCAGCACCCGGCTCACTTCGCTTAAACTATCGATTCGCACCTGTTTGATCCGCATATCGGCACCGATGAACTGCTTGAATTCGGGCGGCGAGATCTCGCCCAAGCCCTTAAAGCGGGTCATCTCGATACTGCGGTCAGCCTTGCTCTTGCCCTTGAGGGCGGTGATTGCCTGTTCCATGTCCTGATCGGAATAGCAGTAGAACGTCATTTCCTTGTTACGCACCCGAAAGATCGGCGTTTCCAGGATGTAGACGTGTTCCATTTTGACCAGAGTTTCAAAGTAGTGGAGAAAGAAGGTGAGCAGGAGATTACGGATATGGAGGCCATCGACATCGGCGTCGGTAGCGAGGATGACCTTGTCGAAGCGGAGATTGCTGATCGAATCCTCGATATTCAGCGCCTGCATCAGCGAGTACATTTCCTCGTTTTTGTAGAGCACGTCCAGTCGCTGCCCCAACACATTCATCGGCTTGCCCTTGAGGGAAAAGACCGCCTGGGTCATGGGGTCGCGGCTGCTGACAATGGAACCAGCGGCCGACTGACCTTCGGTGATGAACAGCATGTTCTCACGGCCCGGTTTGGAGGCATTGCCACGCGAGGGATGATACTTGCAGTCTTTGAGCTGGGGGATTTTGAAGGCGATTTTTTTGGCCTTGGCCTTAGCGTCGCGGCGGACTGACTGCAGTTCGCGGCGAATTCGCTCGTTGCGCTGCACCTTGTCGACAAAGACCTCGGCGGTTTCCGGGTACATGTAGAGATGGGTAACCACCGCATCCTTGACTGTATTGACGATGCCGGCACGGATCTCGGTGTTGCCCAATTTGTTTTTGGTCTGCGATTCGAACACCGGTTCCTGCACCTTGACCGAGAGGATGCCGACGATACCGTCGCGGACATCATCGCCATTGTATTTTTTGCCGGTGAATTCGTTGACGCCTTTGAGAATACCTTCGCGGAAGGCAGAAAGATGGGTGCCGCCCTCGCTGGTGTAGGTGCCGTTGACAAAGGAAAAATAGGATTCGTTATAGTCGTCGGTGTGGGTGAAAGCGAATTCCAGCGCTTTGTCGGCGAAATGGATCGGCGGATAGATGCGTTCGCTGTTGACTTCACGATCCAGCAAGTCAAGCAGGCCGTTTTTTGAGAAAAAGAGGTTGCTGTCAAGATAGAGGTTTAAACCGGCATTCAGATAGGCATAGCGCCAGAGCCGCTGTTCCACATACTGCGGATCGTACTTGTATTCAGGAAAGGCTGCGATATCGGGGAGAAATTCCACCAGGGTGCCGTTCTTTTCCTTGGTCTCACCCTCTTCTTCGTGTTCCAGCACGCCCTGGGAAAAAACGGCTTTTTTATAATTGCCGTCGCGAAAGGCGGTGACGATGAAATTGGAGGAGAGGGCATTGACCGCCTTGGTGCCAACGCCGTTGAGACCCACTGAAAATTGAAAGACCTCAGTATTGTATTTAGCACCGGTATTGATCACCGAAACGCACTCCACCACCTTGCCTAAAGGAATGCCGCGGCCGAAATCGCGGACCCGGCAGCGTCCGTTTTCGTCGATGGCTATATCGATGCGTTTACCACAGCCCATGATGAATTCATCGACGGCATTGTCCAGAATCTCTTTGAGCAGGATATAGATGCCGTCATCCGGATGCGAGCCGTCACCCAAACGGCCGATGTACATGCCTGGCCGCTTGCGGATATGCTCAAGCGAACTGAGGGTTTTAATCTTGGATTCGTCGTACTGATGGTCGGTCATGGACGGTTCTTTTTTTGAAGATAGAGATTGTCGTGGCTAGGAGTCAACGGTCAAGCGGGGCGCACTGTACCTGTCTCTGTCGAGCAAGTCAAAAAATAAGCATCCCTTGGTTGCGGCAATGCTCTTATGGGTCACTCCATCATATGGACCCGTTCGCAGTCGGGGCAGACCCAGGTTGGGCCGTTGCTGATCCCCCATTTATTTTCCTCGAAACAGTCGGGGCAAATCTGAAAACCACAGCCACAGTTCCAGCAGAAGGGTTTTTCCTGTTTGCAGCAGTGGCAGCGAAATTCTTTTTTTTCACGACGGCTACGCTTGGGTTTTGGTTCGTTGGTTACCATCGGATCACTCGTTTTTGGGTGGCAGCAGTTCTTGTTCCATCCAGTTCAGGTAGCTCTCACCCCCGGCAATCACAGGCGTAGCCAGGATTTCAGGGACCTGGTAGGGATGGTGAGCCCTGATCGCCCTGCACAGTTCAGGAAAGAGGTCGCGCCGGGATTTGATGGTGCAGACCAGTTCTTCACTCTGTTCGATTGTGCTTTGCCAGTGGTACCAGGAATTGCACGGCGCAATCTGGACACAGGCAGCCAGGCGCTGTTCCAGCAGGTGAGCTGCCAACCGTTCCGCCTGGGGTCTGTCGGCCACAGTGGTGACCACCTGGATGTAGGGTGTCATAGGCTTTTCCTTTAAAATAGGGTCGTGAGCAAACACGGCTCTGCTCGGGCTGGAATATTTTTGCAAAGTAGAATATCTTACCTGCGCTGGCTAGAAAAAAATTCCTGCTTCTTATTTTAACTGTTCAGACAGGTGACAATATGCTTTTTGCTGTAGATGTTGGAAATTCCCATACCGTGAGCGGTATCTTTGATAATGGCCAACTGGTGGGCCACTGGCGTCTCCAATCCCGGAGAGACCGCACCGCCGATGAACTGGCGATCCG
>CAITZN010000572.1 GCA_903896915.1 uncultured bacterium | reverse complement strand
TGTACCTGCGGATTAGTCATTTCCGGAAAAACCGACCCGACCAGTCCCCTCTTCACAGCAGGGGGCAGCTTCTGGACAAACGATTCCTTCAAGCTTTTGGACCTCCCTGCCAGCGAGGATTCCCGGTTCCAACCACGCAACCAATGCATCCATCACGAGTATGCCTCCTTTGCGCTGGTGCCGATCCGCAATAAAGAAAAGATTGTCGGTCTGATCCATTTCAGTGACCAGCGCAAGGACTGTTTCACCCTTAACTCGATTGAGCTCCTGGAGGGCATCGCATCGCACATCGGAGCAGCCCTGATGCGCAAACAGGCAGAGGAAGACCTGAAGGCGGAGCGAAAGCGTCTGGCGGATATTATCGAATTTCTGCCTGACCCAACCCTGGCTATAGACGATAAGGGGCGCGTCATCCTCTGGAACAAAGCACTGGAAATAATGACAGGAATACCGGCTGAGGAGATGATTGGCAAAGGCGACTATGCCTACGCGATCCCTTTATATGGCGAGGCCCGACAACAGCTCATTGATTTAATTTTTGAGGACCGTCAGGAAATTAAGGCTCTGTATCCGTACATCAGCCGCGAAGGGGAGGCCCTCACAACTGAGGTATTTTGCAAAGCTCTTTACGGTGGCAACGGCGCATGGGTTTTTGCTAAGGCCTCACCCCTGCGCGACCAGACGGGCAAAATCATTGGCGCAATTGAGAGCATTCGAGACATTACCGACAATAAACAGACAGAGAGAAAACTCAAAACGAGCCTCTCCCGCCTCGAAGCCCTTTTTAACGCTACGGATGACGCGGTGATTCTGCTTGAACCCAATGGCATGATTCTCGATCTGAACGCAAACACGGCGCGTCGTCGCAATACAGACAGGAGTGTTATGCTGGGACAGAATCTCTTTGATTTTCTGCCCACAGAAGCTGCCAAAGTGCGCCGCCAGGCTATTGACCAGATTCTCAACAATAAATCACTGATCCAGTATGATGAAGTGCGTAACGAGAAAAACTACCGGATCCGCCTCTTTCCCGTTATGGATACGCAAGGCGAGGTCGTCCAGATAGCCCTCTTTTCCCGAGACATTACAGAAGGCATGCAGGCTAAAGAGGAAAAGAAGAAACTGCAGGCGCAATTGATCCAGGCGCAAAAAATGGAGGCTATCGGGACCCTGGCAGGCGGCATAGCCCACGATTTCAACAATATTCTCGGAGCTATTATCGGCTATGCCGAGATAGCTCGAGATGCCACCAACCCTACAGAAACGTTTATCGTCAAAAGCTTGAACAAGGTACTGGATGCAGGGAACCGTGCCGCCGCCTTGGTCAAGCAAATTCTTACTTTCAGTCGCCAGGCTGACATCGATCGGGTTCCAGTAAATATTGGTCATGTTGTCCAGGAAGCCGTCAATTTTTTGCGCCCATCACTGCCGTCAACTATTACCATTAAACAAAATATCAATTCTGCTACCAATCACATTCTCGGCAATCCAACCCAGATGCAACAAATCGTGATCAATCTGTGCACGAATGCATTCCACGCCATGGAGCAGCACGGTGGCACCCTCGAGATTGTGCTCAAAGACCGCGAATTCTCCCGGCAGGATATCCTCCATCATCCGGGTATACACCCTGGTAAGTTTGTAGAGCTTACTGTCAGTGATTCAGGCAAGGGCATTCAGCCAGAAATACTTAACAAAATATTTGAGCCCTATTTTACCACCAAGGGTACCGGCAAAGGTACCGGTATGGGGTTGGCCATCGTGCATGGCATCGTTAAAAGTTATAGTGGGTTCATCACCTGCGAAAGCGAACTCGAAAAGGGCTCCACCTTTCACGTCTTTCTCCCTGTTATATATGAAAATGGTATTGGTGAGACCATCGCCGAGCAGGAGATTACCGGAGGCAAGGAATCTCTCCTGCTCGTTGATGACGAAGCGTTATTGGTTGAGATGGGCAAATCAATGCTTGAGCAATTGGGGTATACGGTAACCGTGCACACTAGCAGCCTGGAAGCCTTGGCCGACTTTCAGTACCAGCCGGACCGCTTCGATTTGGTGATCACCGATCAGACCATGCCGGACATGACAGGCAGTGATCTGGCCCAGCAGATGCTGCGGATACGTCCTGACCTGCCGTTGATTCTCTGCAC
>CAITZN010000571.1 GCA_903896915.1 uncultured bacterium | reverse complement strand
GGCCCGCTTAATTCCTTGGTCGACATTCACGCCATTTATGCTGAATGCAGGAACACTCGGCTCAGGAGCCAATACAGGTTGCTCGGTCAGCAGGGCCTCATCCGGCTTATTTTTCCGGAACACGCGTAAAAGGGTGCGCCATAGATGTTCAGGATCAAGGGGCTTATTGATGTAGCCGTTCATGCCGAGCTGATGGCACCGCTCTTTTTCAAAACTCATCACATGGGCGCTCAGGGCGATGATCGGAAGCGTGGCGTACTTCGGGTCACTGCGGATGATCCGCGTGGTCTCATACCCGTCCATAACCGGCATCTGCAGATCCATCAGCACAACCCCAAAGGTCTCAGGCGGAAAGCTGTTCAGTCTCCGCACCGCCTCCTCACCGTTCTCGGCAATATCGGTCACCACTCCTTTCATGGCCAGCAACTCGATCGCAAGCAGACGGTTGACCGGGTTATCTTCAACCAGCAGGACCCGCAACCCACGGAGCGCATCATGTTTCCCGGTTTTTCTGCGACGTTCAAAAAGAGGGGTTGCCCCAACCAGCGCCATCTCAAACGGAATCGAGACTGTGAAACAGCTTCCCTGTCCCAGTTGGCTCGCCACTTCGATTTTCCCGCCCATGAGTGTCACCAGACGCCAGGCGATCGCCATACCAAGTCCCGTGCCTCCATACTGCCGCGTGGTCGAGGCATCCGCCTGCGAAAATTCCTCAAACAGTCTCGACATCTGCTCACCGCTCATGCCTATGCCACTGTCCTCTACTGTGAAGATCACCCGGACCGTATTCCCCATATGCTCTGAGGTGACGCCAAATCCCAAAAAACCTTTGTCGGTGAATTTGATGGCATTAGAAAACAGATTAATCAGCACCTGCCTCAGGCGCAGCACATCGCCGACAAGCAGCGGCGCTTCCGCTGCCAGCACCTTATCCTGCTCAGCATAGTGAAACGCAAGCCGCTTCTCGGCCAGCTGTGGCTGCAGCAATAGTATGATTTCATCAAGAGTATCCTTGAGCACAAAAGGCGCCTGTTCCAGGGTCATCTTCCCAGCCTCGACTTTGGAAAAATCCAGAATGTCGTTAATAATCCCCAGAAGCGATTCGGCGGCTGAGTGCAGGTAGCTGACCTGCTCGCGCTGTTTGGAGGGAAGATCACTCTGCAGCGCCAGGTACGACATGCCAAGGATCGCGTTCATCGGCGTACGGATCTCATGGCTCATGTTGGCCAGAAAATCGCTTTTCGCCTTCGAGGCCGCTTCGGCACGAATCGCACTCACCCGTAACTCCTCGGCCATCTTTTCGAGGTGTTCGCCCTTATCCCTCAACTCCCTTTCTAAGAGAATACGTCGGGAAATTTCATCCTCCAGGGCGGTATTATCACTTTGGAGCTGCTCCTTGCTCTGTCGCTGACGTTCGAGGGCAAGGATCCCAAAAAAGAGGAGAAAAGGGAATATGCTGAAAGTATACAGATAAATCTTAGAGTTCATGCGGCCATACAGGCCGTCTCGATCCATCAGAGTCACCAGGGAAAATGACGTTGCAGGCACGGGAGTCCGCAAGGCAAGGCTATTGACGAAACCCGGTGGTAATCCTGGGAAATCAGAGAACGGTATCAGGATATTTTCAGGAAGCTGAACAAGGTGACGGACAAAGGTGGGCTGCAGGGTCGTCGAAGTCCCAGGAGCCATCATGTGGAACCCATCACTGGAAATCAGGACTTCCTGATATTTGTGACCGCCTTCAGCTCCAGTATCCCCAATCAGCAATTGTGACAGCTGTTCGAGATCACCAAAGGTTACCACTGTGCCAGCAAATGTTCCTTTGTGATACACAGGGGCACTAGTTATAATCAGTTGTTTTCCCTCGTCAATCAACAAACGCGCTCCCTGTTGTGATCCCTCAGGGATCTGCGCAGGCGACCTGGAAGCAGCCATCTCTGTCAGGGGTTCATCTCGCTCATCGAAATAGACAATCTGCCGGTAGATTGGCGATTTGCGAAAGACTTCATCCTTGATCTCGTGATGGAAACGTTCCTCGATAGCCGTCAGATTGGCAAAGAGTCCGTACTGTTCTGACATCCCCAGAGCCTTATTGGCCAGGTACGACTCGATCTCGTGGCTTTCAGCCAGCTCTGTGACCTTTTTCCGGAGGGCGTTGGTGTAGTCCCCGATTGTGGCGCCCCTGCGCTGGCTGTCGGCTAGCAGTCGGACATCAATGCTTGATTGCAACTGGGATTGCGTGCTGAAGATATTCCACAGCAACACAAGCGTGTAGATGCAAAAGATGGCCGTCATATAGAGCGGCCATCGAAGAATGTATCGCCCGAATCTCGTCACGAATCCGCCTGAGCCTGCCTACAGAATGCGTGTACCCTCACTTCTTGCTGGCAAAGAAGTCAGGGAAATAACGCCGAATCCCTGGGTAGTACTTGTCTACAAGTTTGTCGTAGGACCCATCAGCCTTGATCTTCTCCAGGTATTCGTTGAAGGCGTTGCGCAATT
>CAITZN010000570.1 GCA_903896915.1 uncultured bacterium | reverse complement strand
GTGGGCTACCGGCATGACCATGGGTCAGATGCAGCTGGTGGCGGATGAGGTCACCACTTACTATCGCAACCACGGGTTGATCCTCTCACGGGCCTATATTGCCGCCCAGACCGTCACCAATGATACCGTCAAGCTCACGCTTCTGGAAGGCAAGCTTGGTGCTGTGATCAGGGTGGGCGGGGCTGATCCGCGGTATTCGGAAGCGATGCTGCAGAAACCGTTTGTGCCGCTCCAGGGTCAAGCTGTGGTCAAAGAGGACTTCGAGAGCGCCCTGCTGTATCTCCTTGACTATCCTGGTCTCAAATATAACGCGGTGGTCAAATCCGGAGCTGAGCTTGGAACGGCTGATCTCTATCTCAATGTCACCGAAGAGCGGTTGTTCAATGCGGCCTTAAGCGTAGACAACTATGGCTCCAAGTACACCGGTGAGATTCGTCCCCGTCTTGACATCCTAGTGAACAACCCCACCAAGGCAGCAGACAGATTGGGCCTCACCTTTATGGAAACGCTCAACCCCAATAAAGATTTCTACTGGGGCGCGGCCTACGAACGGCCTCTTCCCTGGGGCAATAATTTCATAGGGGTCGATTTCTCCAGGAATGCTTTTGACGTTGGCAGTAATCTCCAGGAGTTGGAGCTCTCCGGCGTTGCAGAAACCCGGGATATCTATCTCAAGCACTCCTTCGCAAGGAGCCGCACCGGCAGCATGTTCGGACTGGTGAGGTTTGCCAGTATTACCGCCGAGACCCTCCAGTACAAAGCCACCACATTTAAAGATGACTTGAGTGTCCTCTCGGCCGAGGCCCAGGTCACCGATTACATGGATCCGTTGTTCGGGGGCGGGGTGAACAACCTCAATGTCAGCGTTTCCCACGGATTTAAAGATTTCCTCGGCGCCAACAGCCACAATGATCCTGGCACCAGCCGGGTTCTCGGCAGTGGTGACAAAGCCACTATCGATTTCACCAAGGTGAATGGCGAGTATTCCCGGCTGCAGAAGCTGTGGCCCGATGCTTCCTTGCTCTTCCGCCTCAAAGGCCAGGCCTCGGACTCGCCGCTAGTTTCCGTGGAGCAGTTTCCCCTGGGTGGTCCGGATACGGTCCGCGCCTATCGGCAGGCCTTGTATATGATGGATCAGGGCTATTTCTCCTCGCTTGAACTGATTTTCAGCGCCCCTGGTTTTGCCGATAGTCCTGCTTTTTTCAATCGGACCTGGGGCGAGCTTCTGCAGGTGTCCGTGTTTTATGATACGGCAGGAGGCTGGCTCAAAGACCCGTTGTCCAATGAAGATCAATCCGGCTACCTGTCGGGCGTCGGTGTCGGGGTTCATTTCGCCCTGCCCGGAAGTTTTTCGGCCAATTTGTCGGTGGCCAAGCCTGTGGGCCGCCTGGTGGCGGACGATTGCCGTGATATGTACACCTACTTTAAGCTCTCTTATCAGTATTGATGCCATTGCAAAGAAGCAAGCAATTCGACTATTTGTGTGACTGTTATCGTCCACTAAATATAGCATGAGGGAACGTCCATGAGCTTACGAAGTATAAAGAAGACCATGCAGCGCATTGTTGAGATGAAGCAAGGGCGGGAGCCGGGTCAGGCCCGATCTTCCCTGGCCCGGACCATTGGTCAATGTATGGTGCTGGTTCCGGCCGGCGTGCTGGCTTCCAGCCTTGCCTTTGCTAGTCCGCAGGGGGGCACTGTCGTCGGCGGCACCGGCAGCATCCAGCAGCCCAGCGTTACCCAGACTCTCGTGAATCAGCAGAGTCAGAACATGGCCATCGACTGGCGGACCTTCAATCTTGCAGCCGGTGACGTGGTTCGGTTTGTTCAGCCTTCGGCTTCAGCATCGGTTCTTAACCGGATTCTTGATCAGAACCCGAGTCAGATCTTCGGTTCCATCCAGGCTAATGGCCGGGTCTTTCTCGCTAATCCCAACGGCCTGATCTTTGGCGAGGGAGCCACGGTCAATGTCGGCAGTTTTGTCGCCACGACCCTCAATGCCAATGTGCAGGATTTCATGCTGAGCGGGTCTCTTCGCCTCGGCGATGCCAACACTTCGGCTGGCGGTGCCATTATCAACCGCGGCCTGATCCAGGCCGCCACCGGCGGCAGTGTCACTCTGGTGGGCGGCAGTGTCAGCAATGAGGGCGTTATCGTGGCCACCAAAGGTTCCGTCAACCTGGCCTCGGGCCGGACAGCGGTCCTTGATTTCGACGGAGACGGTCTGCTCAGCTTTGCGGTGAGCGGCGATGTCCTGGAGAACACGATTGGCGCGAAAAGCGCGGTGGCCAACTCCGGAACAATAACGGCGGATGGCGGCCAGGTGCTGCTGACCGGCAAGGCGGCCAAGGATGTCTTTGCCAATGTGGTTAACAACACGGGCATTATCCAGGCTAACACCATCGACACCAGCGGCGGTACCATCCGGCTGGTCGGCGGGGATACGGGTATCGTCGCCAACAGCGGTACCTTGCGAGCTAAGGGCGTCAATGCCGGCGAGAAGGGCGGCACTGTCCAGATGCTGGGTGAAAAGGTCGGCTTGCTCGATTATGGCAAAATCGATGTCTCCGGCGATGCCGGCGGCGGCACCGCCTTGGTGGGCGGCGATTTCCAGGGCAAGAATGCGGCTATCCGCAACGCTTCCGTGACCTATGTTGGCAAGGATGCCACCATTGATGCCAGCGCCACCGGTAAGGGTGATGGTGGTAAGGTCGTGGTCTGGGCCGATGACACGACGCGCTATTTTGGCAGTATTGCCGCACGGGGTGGGGCATTGGGAGGTGACGGCGGGTTTGTCGAGGTTTCGGGAAAACAAAATCTAAATTTCAGGGGCAAGGTCGATACGCTTGCCCTTCATGGTAAAACTGGTTTCCTGCTGCTGGATCCTGCGGACATTGTTATTGCTGATGGTTCGGGTGCTTCAGGGTTCACAGGAACAATCTTGAGTGGTGACGTCGGACCCTCAACGATCTACGAATCTGAACTTGAGAGTATTGTTGCCACGACTAATATTTCCCTTGCTTCGTCTACCAGCATTACCATTAATTCCCTTACTGATCACAGCTTGAGCTTAAACCAGACGGCTGGTAATTCCGTTACCTTTACCACTGGTGCCGGTGGTTTTAGTATGAGTGCTGCCGATACTATTGTTACACAAGGTGGCAGCGTTACCATAACCACCGTGGCGACTGGCGGTGCGATTAACGCTGGGGGCATTACCACGACGGGCGCGGTAGACACGACTGGTGGCACAGTAAATATCACTACGACCGGCGCGTTGACGGTTGGAGCGATTACGACTAACGGTGGTACAGTTACCGGTGGTGCCGGAAAGATTGCTGGAGATATTACCCTTTCCGGCGCCACCGGTGTTAACGCGGGAGTGTTGACGGCAACGGGCAGTAATGCGTTCGGTGGGTCGGGACTAAATGGTGGCTTGGGCGGTGGCGTCCACATTACTGCCACGGGCGGGGCCATTACCTTGAACGGTAATATTAATACTAGCGGCGGC